>CAZYXR010000059.1:0-16892 GCA_964650845.1 uncultured Chitinophagaceae bacterium | reverse complement strand
AAATTGAGGATGTAATTTTTGGCGCAGCAAATCAAAGTGGCGAAGACAACCGCAATGTGGCGCGAATGGCAGTGCTGCTGGCTGGTTTGCCGCAAAGTATTGGCGGTGTTACCGTGAATCGCCTTTGTGCATCGGGCTTGCAATCTATTGCCGATGCAGCGCGTAGCATTCAAAGCGGCAATGGCGAAGTGTATATTGCCGGTGGTGTAGAAAGCATGAGCCGTGCTCCGTATGTATTAAGTAAAGCTGCGAATGCTTTTGACCGTGCCCAACAAATGTTCGACACTACTATGGGCTGGCGCTTTACCAACAAAGCATTTTCTAAAGAAGTAACTTTTGCAATGGGCGAAACAGCCGAAAATGTTGCAAGCAAATGGAAAATATCTCGCGAAGCACAAGATGCTTTTGCCTTAGCATCGCAACAAAAATACGAGGCAGCACACACTACCGGTAAACTCGGCAACGAAATAGTAGCAGTTGAAATAGACAAAGGCAAAAGCGGAAAAGTGCTGTTTGAAAAAGATGAGCATCCCCGCACTACATCAATAGCAGATTTGGCAAAACTAAAACCTGCATTCACAAAAGACGGAAGCGTAACTGCCGGAAACTCATCGGGTATAAACGATGGTGCAGCAGCAGCGATTGTAGTAAGCGAAGATGTAGTAAAACACTACAACCTTCAACCGTTTGCACGTATTGCTGCTACGGCCGCAGTTGGCGTAGAGCCAGCATACATGGGCATTGGCCCAGTGCCTGCCACACAAAAAGCTTTACAGCGAGCGGGTATTTTAATAAACGATATTGGTTTGGTGGAACTAAACGAAGCCTTTGCATCGCAATCATTGGCCTGCATTCAAGATTTACAATTGAATCCTGAAATTGTAAATGTAAATGGCGGTTCCATTGCCATTGGTCATCCGCTGGGCTGCTCGGGCGTTCGCATTTCTGCCACTTTATTGCACGAAATGAAGCGCAGAACAAATGTTCGTTATGCACTTGCTACCATGTGCATTGGTGTGGGGCAAGGCATGGCTGTGGTTTACGAAAAAGCCTAACCGACTTTTATCATCACTGCCAATTCATGCAGGCTCGTAATACTTGCATCGGCAAAGTGCTGAAGCGATGTGTCTAAATCGTTGATGTTGCCAACAAAAATCGTTTTCATACCGGCATTTCTGCCAAACTGCAAATCGGTAATAGAATCGCCCACCATAATGCTTTTATGCAAATCTAACCCTTCAAAATCTTTGGTTGCCTGAATGGCCATTCCTGTATCGGGCTTTCGCAGCTTATTTTCGGGCGCAGCCAAGCCTGTGGCAGCATACACCGCATGTATATTACCACCGTGCTTACGAATTTCTTTGCGCATTTCTTCGTGTATAAAATCTAAATCCTGTTGTGTCATCAGGCCTTTCCCCACACCCTGCTGATTGGTAACAACTATTACTCTTTTAAAAAAACGCGAAAGATTACAGATTGCCGATACTGCATTTTCAAGAAAAATAAATTCGTTCCAATGCTTCACATAATCGTTTGGATAATGCAAGTTGATGACACCATCTCTGTCTAAAAAAAGTGTCCAGGTTTTATCTACTGTAAAAGGAAGTTTCATTTCGATGGTAAAGAAAGCCAAGGGTTTTATATTTAGCACACTGTTTTTTAAAATTACCTCCGTATGAAATATACTCAACCTTGCAGCATTAAGCCAATGAACTAATCATTGAAAACTTGACTATATTGAATGAAAAATTTCATGGACATTTGCACCCACTTATGCAAGAAGTATTCGATAAAGCCAATTCCATCTTAGAAGAAATAAAACAAGCGCAACCTACTAATGCCGAAAATTTGGAGCAATTCCGAATTCAGTATTTGGGGAGCAAAAATGTTTTGAAAGACCTGTTTGGCGCAATGGCTCAATTACCAGCCGACCGCAAAAAAGAATACGGCCAACTAATGAACACCTTGAAAACCGAGGCCGAACTGAAATACGAAACCCTAAAACAAAACCTTGAAGGCGATATCAAAAAGCAAAGTACTTCAACGGTAGATGTTACCGCCCCTGCTTATACTTTTAAAGTAGGCACTCGCCATCCTATGAGCATTATTCGCAACAAGATGATTGACATTTTTAGCCGAATAGGTTTCACCGTTGCCGAAGGACCCGAAATTGAAGACGACTGGCACAATTTTACTGCACTAAACACACCCGAAGACCACCCTGCGCGCGATATGCAGGATACTTTCTTTCTTACAGACAAAGTGCATGTGTTGCGCTCGCAAACCTCTACGGTACAGATAAGGGTGATGGAACAACAAAAACCACCCATCAGAATTATTTGCCCCGGGCGCGTGTATCGCAACGAAACAATTTCGGCACGTGCGCATTGCACATTTCATCAAGTAGAAGGTTTGTATATTGATAAAGATGTTTCGTTTGCCGACCTTAAACAAACCATGCTTTATTTCGCTCAAGAAATGTTTGGCAAAGATGTGCAAGTGCGTTTTCGCCCATCTTTTTTTCCGTTTACCGAACCAAGTGCCGAAATGGACATTAGTTGTTTTGTATGCAACCAAAAGGGCTGCCCGGTGTGCAAACAAAGTGGCTGGGTAGAAATTGGTGGTTGCGGCATGGTGGATCCTGCCGTGTTAGAAAACTGCAAAATTGACCCTGAAGTTTATACAGGCTTCGCATTCGGCATGGGTATCGAGCGTATCACTATGCTGAAATACCGCATCAACGACCTGCGTTTGTTTTTTGAAAATGATGTAAGGTTTTTAAAGCAATTTGAAAGCGCGGTATAAGCAATTAAACGACAAAGGGACATCCCCGAATGGTACAGGGACATCCCCGAATGGTACAGGGACATCCCCGAATGGTACAGGGACACCCCCGAATGGTACAGGGACACCCCCGAATGGTACAGGGACACCCCCGAGTGGTACAGGGACATCCCCGAATGGTACAGGGACACCCCCGAGTGGTACAGGGACACCCCCGAATGGTTCAGGGGTTTCGCCAAATGACTAAAAAAGCAGTTTTTAACTTCAAACAGCCTTAAATATGAATAATAGAAGAAAAATAGCAGTGTGTGGAGCCGGCACAATGGGTGCAGGTATAGCACAGGTTTTTGCACAACACAATTACGATGTTTTGCTTTTCGATTTGAATGAAAACCTAACACAAAAAGCAATTGAAGGCATCAAAAAAAACTTAGGTGTAGCAGTTGAAAAAGGCAAACTAAAAGCAGAAGAAAAAGACAACACACTGGCAAGAATTAAAACCTCATCTACATTGCCCGAAGTAGTTGCCGATTTTATTATCGAGGCAATAGTTGAAAAACTGGAAGTAAAACAAGATTTATTCGCAAAACTTGCAGCAAACAACTCAAACGAAACAATTTTTGCCACCAACACATCTTCTATTGCTATCACACGCATTGCTAAAGAAATTCCCAACCCGGGGCGTGTTGTAGGCATGCACTTTTTCAACCCCGCTCACCTAATGAAGTTGGTAGAAATTATTGCAGGAGCCGAAACGAGTATTGAAACCGTAAACGCAGTTCAGGAACTTACCAAATCCATTGGCAAAACTCCCGCATTGTGCAAAGATTCACCGGGCTTTATTGTAAACAGAGTTGCCCGCCATTACTATGTAGAAAGCCTGAAAATATTGGAAGAAAATGCCGGAACAGTAGAAAACATTGATGCCTTATTGGAAAGCGCAGGCTTTAAAATGGGACCTTTTAAACTGATGGATACTATTGGCAACGACATCAATTTTGCAGTTACCTCTTCGCTGTTTGAATCTTGCCATCAAGATGCTAAGTTTCGTCCATCGCGCATTCAACAACAAAAGGTAGATGCCGGGCATTTGGGTAAAAAAACCGGCAAAGGCTTTTACAATTATTAAGCCGCTATTGTCATTTTTCTTCCAAAACTTCTAAATCAACCTTCATAAATCCAACTTCTAAAAACCTTTCACCTATTTTCGCGCTATGAGCAAAATGGGGAAAGTGCTGGTAGCAATGAGCGGTGGAATTGACTCGACCGTAAGCGCGGTAATGCTACACGAACAAGGTTACGAAGTTATTGGCATTACCATGAAAACATGGGATTATGCCAACAGCGGTGGTGCAAAAAAAGAAACCGGCTGCTGTAGTTTAGATTCTATAAATGATGCCCGGCAAGTGGCTGTGGAACTCGGCTTCAATCACTACATCATTGACATTCGCGAAGAGTTTGGCAATTTTGTAATAGACAATTTTGTAGATGAATATCTTGCAGGCAGAACACCCAACCCATGCGTGCTTTGCAACACACATATTAAATGGGAATCGCTGCTTAAAAAAGCCGATGCCATGGATTGTGCATTTATTGCAACCGGCCATTATGCCAAAGTGCGCAACGAAAACAACCGGTTTGTAATTTCTAAAGGCCTTGATGAAAACAAAGATCAAAGCTATGTGTTGTGGGGTGTAAGCCAGCAATGCCTTAGCCGTACCATTTTCCCCATTGGTGGTTTTCACAAGCCCGCTATTCGCCAAATGGCGCACGACATGGGCTACACCGAACTTGCAAAAAAAGCCGAGAGTTTTGAAATTTGTTTTGTGCCCGACAACGACTATCGCGGCTTTTTAAAACGCAAAGACCCTACACTTCAAGAGCGCGTGCAAGGAGGCAATTTTTTAGATGTTGCCGGAAACATTATTGGCACACACGAAGGCTATCCCTTTTACACCATCGGGCAACGCAAAGGCTTAGGCAAGGCATTTGGCAAACCCATGTTTGTTACCGAAATTCAACCCGAAACAAATTCGGTAGTATTGGGCGAAGAAGTAGATTTGGAGCGCAACGGTATGAAAGTAGGCAAGTTGAATTTGCAAAAATATGAACGCATAGAAGGTGCACAGCCTGCTATAACTAAAGTGCGCTACAAACATGATGGCGAAAGCAGTGTTATAAAACAGGACGGTGATATTATTGATGTGGAATTTATGACAAAGGTAAATGCCATCGCTCCGGGGCAAAGTGCCGTCTTTTACGAAGACAATGATGTGATTGGCGGTGGCATAATTTTAAACGGTTACAACTTATGATAAAACAAAAAGCAGAAAACAATTTACAGCGCACAAAGACTGTTTTCTTTAGGCACTGGTCATTTGCTATTGGCAATTTGCTTCTCCTGCTTGTTGTCTTTTTTGTTCCTTCTTGTAAAGACGAGCAGGATGATTTTAAAGCAGACTACGAATACGAATATTATCCATTAGACTCGGGGCGATACATTATCTACGATGTAGATTCTATTACCTATCGCTGGCAGCCCACTGTTGGCACCGATTATGTACAATATCGCGATACCATTCGCTATCAGCTAAAAGAGTTTTATGCAGGTGAGTTTTTTGATAGCTTTCAAGGCAACTTAAAATACCGAATAGAATATTCAAAAAGAAAAAATGAAAATGAACCGTGGCAAAACGACAGGGTGTGGTACGCGCTTAAAACTTCCACAAGTTTACAAAGACAAGAAGATGATTTGCGATTTCTGAAGTTGGTGTTTCCTCCGCGCCAAGATTATACTTGGGATGGCACTTCGCTGATTCCCAAAACAGGTATTTACGAATTTCTTACCGATTGGAAATTCAAATATGTAGATGTAGGCAAACCACTTTCTGTAAATGGAAAAGATTTTGAAAAAACACTTACTGTTACACACATCAATACTGGCGAAAGCAACTTATTAGAGTATCAATACAGTAAAGAAATTTACGCAAAAGGCGTAGGCATCATTTACAAGGATTGGGATAAAATTGAAAAACAACTCGTGGGTTCATCGTGGGAAAATCCACAAAAAGCAGTTGGACATCGCCTACGGATGCGAGTAAACAGCTACTATCCATGAGAAAAAAAGTTACGAATTGCGCATTGCGGGTTGCGAGTGCACTTACAGTACTGCCTACTGCTTGCTACCTGCTGCTTACTTTTTTGTTATTAAATTTCAAATCTCATAGTCAAGTTACCTCCATCTACTGGGTTCAGTTCAACTCAAAATCAGCAAATCTTTTTCTACCCTCAAGTGCCTTTCTATCTCAAAAATCTATTGAGCGCAGAACCAAGCAACAAATACCGGTAATTGAAAACGACTACCCTGTTTTTCAACCATACATACAATCGGTAGCCGGCATTGCCGATAGTGTAATTCATACATTAAAATGGTTCAATGCAATAACGATAAAAGTTGCAGACACCAATAAATTGAGCAGCATTCGTGCACTTGCTTATGTAAAAACCGTTCAGCGAATTGATGTTCCGGTAAGCAGCGCCAAACAACAAGAAGAAAAACTAAAGGTTGATTTGCAATACACTTCTGCTGCATCTAATACCGATTACGGCAATGCAGAAAACCAAACCAGCATGTTGCGTTTAAACAAATTGCATGATGCCGGATACAAAGGAAAAGGCATTTGCATTGCAGTGTTCGACAATGGTTTTACAAACGTAAATCAACTGCCTGCCTACAAAAAAGTGTTTGATGAAAACCGAGTACTCTACACTTATGATTTTGCAAATAGAAATCAAAATGTTTATTCCAGTGGAATGCACGGCACCTACGTGTTATCAACCATTGCAGCCAACGAGCCGGGCAAGTTTGTAGGCACAGCACCCGATGCCGACTTTTTGTTGTTTGCTACCGAAGACGACAATAGCGAAACCATCATGGAAGAATTGCATTGGGCAGAAGCAGCAGAAAAAGCAGATAGCATCGGTGCCGATATTTTTTCTACCTCATTAGGCTATGTTACTTACGATAATAATTTCCCCTACCGCAGCTATGGCGATATGGCGGGCAACTTCACCATAATTACACAAGCTGCAAACATTGCTAATAGCAAAGGAATACTGGTAATAAACAGCGCAGGCAACGAAGGTGCAAAAGCATGGAAGTATATCAGCGCGCCTGCGGATGGTACTGATGTTTTTAGAGTAGGCTCGGTAGATGGAAACAAAGTTATCAGCAACTTCAGCAGCCGCGGCCCCAATGCCTCGGGGCAGCTAAAACCCGAAGTTTGCGCACAAGGAGGCGGGGTAGCAGTTTTAGATGCCGGAGGGTTTGCGGCATTTAGTGCCGGCACCTCGTTTTCGTGCCCAATAATTGCCGGCAGCGCTGCTTGCTTAATGCAAGCGGCTCCATCTAAATCGGCTAACGAAATTAAAAACGCAATAATTAAAAGTGCACATTTATTCAGCACCCCAAACAATGATTACGGCTACGGCATTCCCAATTTTTTGAATGAAAAGTTAGACTCGCTGGTAGCCGGCAATACAACGCTGCAAGTGTTTCCCAATCCGTTGCAGGCAAGCTCACAATTGTTTATGCGCAATGCAAAAGAAGGCGAAGTAAAAATTGAACTGGCAGACCTAAGTGGCAAAGTGATTCACAAACTCACAGTTGCTACACTCGCCAACGAATTGAATTTGATACCACTCCCTTTTACCGATTTACTCAGCGCGGGAGAATACTTGCTAAGAATTATTACGCCAAGTGAAAAGAAAACACTGCGGGTGATAAAAACGGATGAATAATTAAGCCTGACAGTGCTTATAGCTACACCCATATTCAGCCACCCAAAAACAGGAACTTAGTCTTTTTTCTCTTCGTTTAGCGGTTTGCTCATTTCCATAGAAATACCGCTTTTTTCAATTTTGATTTTTACGTTATTGTCTATTTCCACAAGAAAAGTTGTGTCTTCAACTTTTATAATTCTGCCATGCACACCGCCCGAGGTAACCACTCGTGCTCCTTTATCTAATTGCTCGATATAGGTTTTTTGCGCCTTCGCTTTTTGCGTTTGCGGGCGAATGAAAAAGAAATAGATAACTACAAAAAGACCGCCATAGATTAAAAGAATAATTGGATCAAAACCTGATGCCTGAAGAAGTGTAAACATTTGATTTAAAATTTAAGAATTAAGATTTGGTTATTTAAGATTAAAAAAATACTGTTGCATTACTGTTTGCTGACTACCGTGGTGAATATAGTTGCGCCACTTTCTAATCTTTTTTCGCAACAAACCCGCTCATATAAACTACTTCATTTCTTTTTGAAGTATTCATTACCATAGTTATTGTTTTCTTTTGGCTGCCCTCTTTGCCGGCCGAATTAAAGGTAACTTTTACTTCGCCCGATTTGCCCGGAGCTATTGGTTCTTTTGGATATTCGGGCACTGTGCATCCGCAACTGCCAAAGGCATTCGCAATAATTAAATCTTTATCGCCTGTATTTGTAAATGCAAAAACATGCTCTACTTTATCGCCCTGGTTTATTGTATCGAAAGCAAATTCGGTTTCGGCAAAAGCCACACGAGTAGAGTCTTTAATCATTTCGGTGGTTAAGCCTCCATTGCGTAAAGTTGAGTTACCTTTTCTGCGGCACGACTCTGTGGCAATAAGTAAAACCAAAAGCGTTGCAATGAATATTACTTTTTTCATGAAGCGCGAATTTATTCGAGTTGTGTGATGTTGTGGTATTGTTAGCAAAATTTATTCTATTGATAGCTGGTGTTTAGTAGTTGTAGTTAGAAAACAGACACTGCCTACCAAATCACTCAACCAAGCCTCGTCCTTGCTTTTTAATAGAGCCGTCTTCTTGCAATTGATTTTTTATTTTATCCAACACACCATTCACAAAATCTTTGCTTTTAGGTGTGCTGTAAAATTTAGAAATATCAATGTATTCGTTGATGGTAACTTTTACCGGCACAGTGGGGCAATAAAGCAATTCGCACAATGCCATTTTAAGTATTAAAAAATCCATTACAGCTACGCGCTCAGGGTCCCAATTTTTTAGATACGGCAAAATCAATGCACGCAACTCATCATTGTGGGCAAAATTTTTCTTCAACAAATCGTAAGCAAAAGGCAATTCGGCTTCCCAATATCCTATTGCATCTTCAAAAGGTTTCACCCCGGTTTTTTCAAATGCGGCAATATACTTCTGAATCACTATCCAAATTGTGCCACTGTCATCATCTACATTCATGAAGTTTTCTTCTAAATGCTTGTCTAAATCGCTGTTTTTGGTCAAAATATTTTTTACCAAAAAACCTACAATATCAATATCGGCATCTAATGTAGATTCAGAAAGTTTAGCATACTCTTTGTATCGCGGCACGGCAACAAATTGCAAATACAGCTTGCGCACCAATTCTTCATCAATCCATTGCGCAACTTTCTCTTTCTTCATCAACGCTTGCAGCACCTCGCTTTCGGCAAGTGCCGTAGTTATTTTGTTGCGCGCTATAAGGGTGCTTAAATTTATATCCTCGTTAGTTTTCAGATACTTGCCAGCCCGCCTGTTTTTATCGGTAGTGGCGTATCTGCATACCGCGCAAATGTATTCCAGCAAAGTAAGATACAATGCAGAGCTGCGTTGTATATTCGACTTTAACTGCCCTTCTAAAAACTGCAATGGCACTTCGCTGTTCATCTCTCTGCCAAACAGCGTTTGCATCACTTTTATTCGCAAATTTCTTCTTCCTAACATGATGCCTGCTTCTCCTTTTTCGCTTTTTCTATACGTTCTATTGCTAAATCCATTGCCGCTTGGTGGGTAGAAATATTTTGTGCCGCACTGCGCTGAATGATTTCTAATGTTTTATCGTAAATTTTTTCGGTGCGCTGCATGGCCGCATTTTTATCGTAGCCTATCACCTCTTGATAGCAATTGATAACGCCACCGGCATTAATCAAAAAATCGGGAGCGTAAATGATGCCCTTTTCGTGCAGTAAATTGCCATCACTCACCTCATCGGCCAATTGATTGTTGGCAGCACCGGCCACCACTGCACACTTCAATTTCGGAATGCTATCTTCATTCAAAATTGCGCCTAAAGCGCATGGTGCATAAATATCTACATCGGCACCAATTATTTCATTCAATGGCATTGCAGATGCGCCAAACTCTGTCGACACAGATTTTAATTTCTTTTCGTTTATATCACTCACAAAAACTTTTGCTCCGTTTTTAGTAAGCTGCTCTACAAGATACCTGCCCACATGCCCCACACCTTGCACCAACACTTTTTTCCCCGACAAGTCTTCATTGCCAAATGCGGCTTTTGCTGCGGCTTTCAAACCCAGGAACACACCTACTGCTGTAAATGGCGATGGGTCGCCTCCGCCACCTTGCTCAACCGGTTTTCCACTTAGGTGTTTGGTAACTTGCATCATATAAGCAATTTCGGCAGTAGAGGTACCTACGTCTTCTGCGGTAATGTACTTGCCGCCAAGCCCTTCTACATACATGCCGAATTTTTTCCAAAAACCTTCTGTGCGTTGCGCAGGATTGTCGTTGATTATTACAGCTTTGCCACCGCCTAAATTGATGCCACTAATGGAAGATTTGTAGGTCATACCGCGGCTTAAACGCAAAACATCTTTTAAGGCTTCATCAATATTGTTGTAGTTCCATATTCGGCATCCGCCCAATGATGGCCCAAGTGTAGTATCGTGAATGCCAATAAAACCCTTTAAACCTGTTGCTGCATCATTAAAATATAATATTTGCTCGTGTTGCATGGCTTCTGCCATTGCCAACAAACTTGTAGATTTGTTATTTGTTGTTTCCACTTCAATTAAAGAACTCATTACGACAACCAATTATTAGTTTTGCAAACGCAGCGCGAATGTAGATTTTTTATTGAACCTACTTAGCCTTGTTATAAAAACAACTCTTTGAAAGTTACTTTACAACAGTATTTTTAATTGAAACATCTTTTTACACTCAACAAGTATTTCGGCCGGCATAAACTGCGTGTAATAGGCGGTATCTTGTTCGTTATTCTTTCCAATGCTTTTAGAACCTACAACCCTCGTATTGTGGGCGATGCTATTGATAGTGTGGCAACATTCTTAAAACAAGCACAACTACCCGGAGGCGATGCAATAAAAGGTGTTTTAAACACCGGGCTTGGCAAAGAACTTTTTATCTTTTTTTGCATTTACATGGGCATAGCGCTTATGGAAGGGTTGTTTACGTTTTTAATGCGGCAAACCATTATTGTGGTTAGCCGCTTAATCGAGTTTGATTTAAAAAATGACATCTATCGCCATTATCAGCAATTAGATACCGCTTTTTATAAGCGAAACAACACAGGCGATTTGATGAATAGAGTTACCGAAGATGTTAGCCGCGTACGCATGTATGTAGGGCCGGCCATTATGTATTCGGTGAACCTATTTTTTACCATTGCCTTTGCCGTAGCTGCGATGTTAAGCATCAATGTAAAACTGACTTTGTATGTTTTGATTCCTTTGCCAATTCTTTCTTTCATTATTTACTATGTAAACAATCTGATTGAAAAAGTTAGTACAGAAATTCAAGCCAAACTTTCTGATTTAACAACTCAGGCGCAAGAAAATTACTCGGGAATAAGGGTTGTGCAAGCTTACAACCGCGAAGAAAAAATGGGGCAGCATTTTGAGGCAGAAAGCAACCTGTATAAAACTAAAAGCCTACGTCTTGCAAAAATTGACGCTATCTATTTTCCGGCAATGAACTTTTTGATTGGCTTAAGCCTGATTGCAACCATTTATTTTGGTGGAATAGAAGTTGGCGCTGGCAATCTAACTGCGGGCAACATTGCCGAATTTATCATATACATGAATATGCTGATGTGGCCTGTGAGTTCGCTGGGCTGGGTGGCATCTTTGATTCAGCGCGCTTCGGCATCAATGAAACGCATCAATGAGTTTTTGCAGCAACAACCTACTATAAAAAACAACAGTAATGCCAATGAAAATTTACAGGGCAACATCGCTTTCAATAATGTAAGTTTTGTGTATCCCGATACCGGCATTATGGCATTGAAAAACGTAACATTCAATATTCCAACAGGACAGCGATGGGCAATAATTGGTCGCACAGGGTCGGGCAAAACTACCATTGCCGAACTACTAATGCGCATGTATGATGTAACGGAAGGCGCAATTGCCATTGACGGTAAAGATGTGCGCCAATGGAATCTCGGAAACTTGCGCTATCAAATTGGATATGTGCCGCAGGATGTATTTTTGTTTAGCGACACGGTGGCAGAAAACATTGCTTTTGGAGTAGAAGAAACCAAGCAAAATGAGGTTGTAAAATTTGCACGATATGCATCGGTAGATAATGAAATAGAACGCTTTCAAAATGGCTACGAAACTATGATTGGCGAGCGGGGTGTAACACTAAGCGGTGGTCAAAAACAACGCATCAGCATTGCACGCGCGCTTATAAAACAACCTAATATGTTGATTCTGGACGATTGCCTTAGCGCGGTAGATGCTACTACCGAAAAAGCAATTCAGCAACAATTAGATGAAGTGCTGCGCGGCAAAACAGCAATTATTATCACACATAGAATCTTTTCGCTAATCCGCTTCGACAATATTCTTGTATTGGATGATGGCGCTATTGCAGAACAAGGTTCGCACGAAGAACTACTAAAACGCAAAGGCATATATGCTGGCTTGTATGCTCACCAAATGGAGGAAGAAAGGGTTGCGCCTTAGTATCAATTACCTGTGTTTAGACAAATCGTTTTTAATGATTGTTAGTTGGAAATTATTTATTCCGTCAAATCAGCAATCTTTACATTCAGGGCATCAGCTATTTTTTTGAGTGTGCAAATTGTAACATTTAATTTTCCGCGCTCAATCCTTCCGATTTGTTCCGCATAATTGTTACACAAAACAGCAAGCTCCAACTGAGTCAGATTCTTTGAGATTCTTATATCCCTGATTCTTTTACCCAAATTCGTCAGAAAGACTTCATCCTTTACATATTGCACTTGGCAATACTCAAAGTTGTAAGCGGCTAATGATAGAACATATATGTTCTATATTGATTTAATTTTTATTATTGCAGTTCAACATTACAATTATGCACAAGCCTGTTTCATTACTGCTGTTACTTATCTTGAATTTCACTGCCAACGCGCAGGTTAAAATTTACGATTTACCACAACCAACCTTAAATTATTCCGCATCAAAAACATTAACCATTACAGCATTTATCCCTCAAAATGTCGCTGTTAAAGGAGGAGTAGCAAATTGTTATTTATACACCGATACTAATATGCTGCCAATTTATTATGACAAGAATTATACATTTCCTGCAAATGCGCCTGAACAAACTACAACTTTTGCAATAACCAATGTCAGTGCAGGGATTTACTTCTTGCGATATGCGATTTTAGCAAAAGACAGCACGCATTATTTATCTGTAGCTGCTCAAGTAGAATTAAATTCCACAACATCAATTGATGAATTCCAATCATCAGTTATTAAAGCATATCCCAATCCCGCAAATGATTTCATTTTCATTCCCGTACTTCAGGAAATTGGAGATAGCAGTGCAGAAATTTTTGATGTATCAGGTAGAAAAAAGGATGTAGTTATTACAAATGGTATTGCCAATGTTGCATCACTTACAAAGGGTATTTACTTCATTACAATACAATACAACGGACACAAAAAATCATTGAAATTTTTGAAAGAGTAGTTAATATTACTAACCTACAACCCTCATCCCAAATTATCATATCATCAAGATTATCGGCTGTTCAATCCGTAAATAGTAAATCTGTAATTTCGTAAATCTACGGATACGGCACACAACTACTTGCGCTCGCCCAGCAACTCCGTCAGCCTTTCCAAATCGTCAATGGTGTAGAAGTTCACCACAATTTCACCCTTGCCTTCGGCAGTTTGTTTGATGTGTACTTTAGTGCTTAAAGCCGAAGAAAGTTGGTCTTCCAACTTTTTGATAGCATAAGGAACCTGAGGCTTTTTAGGCGAAGATTTTTTTGCGGGTTTAGATTCTGATGTTCTAACAAGTTCTTCGGTTTGGCGCACCGAAAGTTCTTTGGCTACTACCTCTTTAAACAATGCCAACAAAGTTGTAATTTGCTCTACACCCAACAAGGCTTTTGCATGGCCCATAGAAATTTTTTCATCGCGCAATGCTGCTTGAATATCGGGTGGCAACTTCAGCAAGCGTAAAAAGTTAGTAACGCTGCTTCTGTTTTTGCCCAAGCGCACAGAAAGCTGTTCTTGTGTCAATTCGCATTCATCCATCAGGCGCTTGTAATTGATCGCTATTTCTAATGCATTAAGGTCTTCGCGCTGAATGTTTTCTATCAATGCAATTTCAATAGACTCTTGGTCGCTGGCAGTTCGTAGATAAGCGGGAATTTCTTTTTTACCCGCCAACTTAGAAGCGCGCAACCTGCGCTCGCCTGCTATTAGTTGATACCTGCCATTTTCAATTTTACGAACTGTAATTGGCTGAATAACACCGTGAATTTTTATGGATTCAGAAAGTTCCAGCAAGCTATCTTCCTCAAAAGTGCTACGCGGCTGAAATGGATTTACTTCAATAGCCTCTAATGGAATGTTTACCACCACACCTACTTGCTTGCCAAAACCTTCGGGCTGTTTCACATTTGCAGTTGTATCATTCGATTCAAGCAAAGCTCCCAAACCTCTCCCTAATACTGTTTTCTTTTTTTCGTTAGTCATTATTTATCTTTTGCTCACCATAAAACGATGAGTAATTTACAAAGCAGAAAAGCAAAAAACTTTTCCAGTTTCTATAGCTCAAAAGCGAACCTTCAATTTATGCAACTTCTTCGTCTGCAACCTCTGTTTCTCCCTCCGGAAAAGTACCCATGCCGTTGCGCGCCAACAGTTCGCGCACTAAACTCATATAGTTTACACTTCCCTTACTTTCGGCATCATACAAAACTGCCGGCTTACCAAAACTTGGAGCCTCGCCTAAGCGCGTATTTCGGTGAATAATTGTATGAAAAACAATATTTTCAAAGTGGCGTTTTATTTCATCTACCACTTGGTTCGAAAGTCGCAAACGCGGGTCGAACATGGTGAGCAAAATACCTTCAATTTCAAGGTTAGGATTCAAGCGTGTTTGTACTATTTTTATGGTATTCAACAACTTGCCTAATCCTTCTAATGCAAAGTACTCGCACTGCACGGGAATCAGCACAGAATCGGCAGCCGTTAAAGCATTCACAGTAATCAACCCAAGCGAAGGCGAGCAATCAATTACAATAAAATCGTATTGCTCTTTTACTTCTTCCAACAGAGTTTTAAAAACAGTTTCTCTATTAGGGCGGTTTATCAATTCAATCTCCGCTCCCACCAAATCTACATGCGATGGAATTAAACTCAAGTTTGGCGTTTCTGTAACTAAAGTTGCCTCGCTAAAACTGGCATCATTTACTAAACAATCATACAAACTGCGCTCTACCGATTTGGGGTCGAAACCTACGCCCGATGTGGCATTTGCCTGCGGGTCGGCATCTACCAACAATACTTTGTAGTCCAACACAGCCAAACTTGCAGCAATGTTAATAGCACTGGTAGTTTTACCTACGCCTCCTTTTTGATTCGCTAATGTGATAATCTTTCCCATGATAATTTTAGAGTGAAATGTTTTCGCCTATCGGCATTAATATCAGTTCCTTTCCTGCATCGCTAAATGCTTTTATAGCCTTATCGCGATCTACAACAATGTAGCCGAAAGTGTCGAAATGCAAACCAATTATTTTATTGCATTTAATAAAATCGGCTGCCACTACTGCATCTTCATAACCCATCGTGAAGTTATCGCCAATAGGCAACAGTGCAAAATCTAACTTACTCCAATTTGGAATTAGCTGCATATCCAATGTAAGTGCCGTATCGCCCGAATAATAAAAATTGCCTTCCTCGGTTTCGAGAATAAAGCCCACCGGGTTGCCGCCATAACTGCCATCGGGCAAACTGCTGCTGTGTTGCGCAACAGTGCAGCGCACCGTACCAAAATCCCACTTGCGTTTACCTCCGGTGTTCATTGGGTGGCATTGGGTCAATCCTTGCTTTTGCAGCCAATCGCATACCTCCCAATTACTAATAACCAATGCTCCTGTGCGGTTGGCAATGGCAACGGCATCGGCAATATGGTCAAAGTGCCCGTGAGTAACAAATATCACATCTGCCGGAATTGAATTTATATCTATATTTTTTGCCAATTCATTGCCTGAGATAAACGGATCGAAGAGTAGGTTTTTTCCACCAACCTCTACGCCAAAACAAGCATGTCCGTAATATGTAACCTTCATATATTTTTGAGTTGCTGCAAAGCTAAACGTATGGAAGCAGTACATTTTCATCACTTCTCCACTTGCGCACAAACTTGCTGTGAATTATCGTGCATAATGTGTGCATAACCATACATTCTATAAACAACAAAGCCTTCCACATGTGGAAGGCTTTGTTAGTATCAAACTAAAAGATTGAATTACTTGTTTACAATCATACGTTTTACTGCCACTTTGCTGCCGCTTTGGATTTTTACCAAATAAGCACCTTTAGACAAGTCGCTGTAATCAAATGATTTGCTGAATGTTCCATTTACATCCTTTGAAGTGAATTGTTTAACCTCAGAACCCAAGATGTTGAACACTTGAATACTGATACCTTTTTCAAGATTTGATACATTGATAGTAACCAAACCATTTGTTGGGTTAGGCATCAACTCTACCGATTGCTCAAATGAAATTTCATTTACACTATTAGGGCTGCATGCTGCATTTGTTGCTGGCAATACCTGAACACTTTTTTCAGGACCAACAAACTTGCAACCTGCACTATCCATAGACAATGTTACTCTGTAAGTACCAGTAGCTGTGTAAGCAAAAAACGCATCGGTAGCTACATCTGTGCTGCCGTTAGCATCGCCAAATGCCCAACTTGCTTCCCATCCATCTTTATTAGATGAAGTGTTGTTATAAGTGTAAGGTAGATTGATACAAACTTGAGCTGCACCACCTGCAATTACATCTGGTGTA
>CAZYXR010000058.1:18873-19101 GCA_964650845.1 uncultured Chitinophagaceae bacterium | reverse complement strand
TTTTCATTGCAAGCATTCTGAATACATAACGAGAAGTTTCTTGTGTAAGCAGTAAGTTATAATAGCTATCTGTTTGTTGTATCTTACACTTCTCTGCCATACCGGCCATACCCATATTGTACGCAGCAGCAGCCAGTGTCCAATTACCCAATTTCTCTTTTGCCTGCTTTAAATACTTACATGCAGCACGAGTGCTCTTTTCTACATTATATCTTTCATCAACTTCTG
>CAZYXR010000058.1:12248-18863 GCA_964650845.1 uncultured Chitinophagaceae bacterium | reverse complement strand
ATCAAGGTTATAGAGCTTTGCTGTTGGCTCCAAAAACTGCCAAAAACCTGCTGCCTTTGATGGGCTTACCACGTCTCTAAATCCACTTTCTATCAATGGCAAGTATTTAAAATCATTGGGCACACCTTCTTCTGCCAACACACGTTCAATTTCAGGAAAATAGCGATTTGCAAGCTTCATGGTAAGAAAAGTGTTAGAGTGCCAAAAAACATTCACCTGAAGTTCTCTATCTAATCGTTCCCACACATCTGGGTCTTCGAGTGGCACACGTTCGCCTGCAAAACTTATTTCACCGGCAATGCGCAAGGGTTCAACTTTTTGTGTAGAATCAATTCGCGTATTGATAACTACTTGCGGGGTTTCGGTTCGTGTTTTGTCAAACAAATTCACTTTTTCGCCTAAAAACCAATTTGCTTTTTGCAAAGCATAAGCTGCGCCAAAGCCTACAAACAAAGCGATTGCAACAGTAGCTACGAAAATATTTTTCTTCATGGTAATCAACTTCTAATCTATACTTTTCTTAAACACCGGAACCGAACTGCAAGCTTCGCCATACATTACCGAACGCGCAACTTTTGCCAACTCGAAACTGATTAACGCAAATGCGCCCGGTAATATTTCACGATCACCACAACCTTTTACAATTACTCGAAGACCTTCATACTTTCTAAAATCTATTGCGGCAATTGCACGCTGCTGAAAAACATCTTCGGCATGTGCAGGTGTTGCAACCACAACATCTTTTGCAAAAGGTGCCAGCGAAACACTCAGCAGCATATAAGCCCACATTGGTATAATGGCATCGCTACTGCAATACACACAAACGCTTTTATTTTTTAAAATAGACCAATCTGTATCGGCAACTTGCTGCCTAAAATCGCTTTCGCGCACTATCAAACCTTTAAAAAGAAAATCTTTCAAATCAATATTTACAACATCACCTTTTGCCGGAAAAAATTCAGCCAAGTCAATTTCTATTACCCCACGGTTTGTTGTTTTGTTTACTATTGGTTGCGGTGGTTGCATCAGGCGAATGTAAGAAGTGTTGAATGAAGAATAAAAGCTAAACACATAAGATAACAGACTTTAGAAAGTTTGAGGCAATTGTTTGCGCACTACCATTGCTCACTTTTGCAAGTTCAACTGTAAGCTTCTACTAAAACTTTCTTCGAGCGAAATCAATGTTTCGGTTCTGTTTATCCCTTCAATTTTCTGAATTTTATCGTGCAGAACTGTGCGCAGATGTTGCGTATCGCGACAGTGCATTTTTAGAAACAAACTATAATTGCCCGTTGTGTAATGGCAACTTACAATTTCGGGTATTTTTTTTAATGCTTTAACCACCGTATCATACATATCGCTCTTGTTGAGATACACACCAATAAAAGCAGTAATGTCATAACCCAGTTTAGGTAAATCAACTTGTATTTGCGGGGCGTGAGCAATGCCTGCCTCTGTAAGTTTTTTCATTCTTACATGCACTGTGCCGGGCGAAACGTATAATTCTTTTGCAATTTCTGTGTAAGGCATAAAGGCATCTTTCATCAATAAATTCAATAACTGAATATCGGTGTTATCAAATTCATAATTAGCCGCCTGATTTTCCGACTGTTTCTGATTTTTGTTTTCCATAACGCAATTCTATTGAATAAAAACGAAACTTTTACTCATTTTGTAACATTTCTTTCAATAAAACATATAACATTTTATATTTGCATCACGTTCTTAAAAATTGTTGGGTGATGGAATTTTGGCAAACATGCCCACCAGTCTCGTGGGTGAGGAATATGGGATAAATCAAAGCATGGATGGTGATTACTCACCATCCATGCTGCGGCTAACTACCTCTTGCAGGTTCGAGTCCTGCCCCAACAGCTAAATGTTCTGATATGGTACGGTTTATGATGCTCATGGTAATGCTATCGCTGATAGCATATATTTTTCTTTCGATACTGATGCTTGCAATACGCGTCATATCTCTTGGAAGTGTGAGCATTGAAAAACAAAAGCCAAAACTTATCTAAAACAAACTTTTTCGTTCGTTCTGTCCGTTTTGTAGGCTGTATTCCTTAGTTGGGATACAGCCTTTTTGTTTACATGAAAATGAAGCAAAAAATACAACTGCGGCACAGCGAAAACAAAGCGATAAACAGCTTCTATAGACTGCTCTTAATCTCAGTTAGATACTTATCTATATCACCAGCACCAATAGTAAGCAATACTTCTATATCGTCTTTACTGTTTAGAAAAGAAACCAACTCGGTTTTATTTATCGAGTGTTTGCTTTGGCAGGTAAGTTGATTGAAAATTAAATCGGACGTAACGCCCTCGATTGGCAGTTCTCTTGCCGGATAAATTTCTAACAAAACAACTTCATCGGCAATGCTCAAACTTTTTGCAAAACCTTCGGCCAAATCTTTTGTGCGAGAAAATAGATGCGGCTGAAACACAGCGGCAATACGCTTTTCGGGATAAAGTTCTTTTACACTCGAAAGCAACATTCTAATCTCTTCGGGGTGATGTGCATAATCGTCAATAAAAACGTGTTTATCATCTTCAATCAACTTTTCGAATCTGCGTTTTATGCCCTTAAAAGTGTTTAACCCCGCCTTTATCTGTTCCGCATTTAAGCCCAATTCTAAGCATACAATAAAAGCAGCAATGGCATTTTCGATATTATGTAAACCTCCAAGGTTCAATCGAAACGATTTGTACTCTTTTCCAAAATAGCTAATGTGAAAAAGATAACCTCCTTCTACAATCCAATATTTACTGCAAAAAACATCCGCAGTGTTATCGGCAAAAGCATAAAAGGCTTTATCTAATTGCGGCAATTTATCGTTGATGCTTTGGTTGTTTTTAATTGCCAGAAATCCTTCCTCTTCAATCTTTTCAGCAAATTGAATAAAGGCTTCGTCTATTGCTTGTTTACTTCCGTAAATATCCAAATGGTCGGTATCTACCGCAGTAATCACAGCCAAATTGGGGTGCAAACGATGAAAAGAACGATCGAATTCATCGGCTTCCACTATCACTACTTTATCTTTTGCTGCCGGCACAAATTGCATACCCGATTGAGTGATGTAGTTTGAGTAATAATTAGAGCAAATGCCACCAAGAAATGCTTCAACGTCATACCCTGCATTACAAATAATATGAGCTATCATGGAGCTAACAGTTGTTTTTCCATGCGAACCAGCAACGGCAACGGTGTAGTGCTCGGCAGAAATAAGCCCCAACACTTCGCTCCTTTTCAGCAGATTATAACTTCCACTTTTATAGTAATTAAAGCCTTTGTGATCTTTGGGAATGGCAGGTGTGTAAACAACTAAATCTACATCTTTGGGTACAAGCTCAACAGCATCTTCAAACACAATTTCAATACCTTCTTTAGAGAGTGAATCGGTAAGAGCAGTTGAGGTTTTATCGTAGCCGCTAACGCGAACGCCACGTTGGTTAAAATACCGCGCCAATGCACTCATGCCTATACCACCAATACCAAGGAAGTAAACTGATTTTAGTTGAGATAGTTGATTCATGTGTATTAGGATTGAATAACTTCAAAAATTTGCGCCACAATTCTTTCGGCAGCATTAGCAATGCTCATTTTTTTGATGTTAGCCGAAAGTAACTGGCATGTTACGGCATCGTCTAATAAATCAATTGCCGCAGGAATTAAATTGAATTTAGCCTCATTATCTTTAATCAAAATTGCAGCCTCTTTATTTACTAAAGCAACAGCATTGTGTGTTTGGTGATCTTCTGTAACATTTGGCGAAGGAACCAGAATTACGGGTTTGCCGATAATTTGCAACTCGGCAATAGAAAGCGCACCAGCCCGCGAAACAATTACATCGGCAACTTTATACGCGGCATCCATTCTATCAATAAACTCTAACACTTTAATATTGTGATGTTGCTCGCCTACGGCTTTGCAATCTTGAAAATATGCTTTACCAGTTTGCCAGAGCAATTGCACATTGCTTTCTTCAATTCGTTCTATTGTAGCATCAACACTTTGGTTTAAAGTGCGCGCTCCAAGGCTACCGCCAATAATCAGAATAGTTTTTTTCTCGCTGCTTAATCCAAAATACTTCAGTGCTTCTTCTCTGCTAACATTCGATTCAATAATGTTGGCTCTTACAGGATTGCCGGTAAGCACAATTTTTTCGTTTGGAAAAACTTTTTCCATGCCTTCATAAGCTACACATATTTTTTGCGCACGTTTTGCAAGCAATTTATTGGTAACTCCGGCAAAAGAATTTTGCTCTTGAATAACGGTGGGCACACCCAATAAACTTGCCGCAAACAAAAGCGGCCCGCTGGCGTATCCACCCACTCCTACCGCCACATCGGGTTTGAAATTTCTAATAATAGTAACAGCCGAAAGTAATGAGCCAATAACTTTAAATGGCAATCCAATATTTCTCAATAAAGAACCGCGTTGAAAACCGGCAATATTCAATCCCTTAATTTTGTATCCGGCTTGTGGCACTTTCTCCATTTCCATTTTTTCAACAGCTCCTACAAACAATATCTGAGCATCTGGCTTTTGCCTTTTTATTTCATTGGCAATAGCTATGGCAGGAAAAATATGCCCACCGGTTCCACCTCCCGAAATAATAACTTTAAGTTGTTTCACTGCTGTTGCTATACAAATTTGAATTCAACAAACTTAGATTTTTATTGCTTTGCGTTCTATTCATTTAATCAATGTAGTTGTTTAAATTTTTGTGATTGCGTCTTCATTGCCATGCTGTGGTTCGCACTGAAGGACTATCTTCTGTGCAAAACGACTGCGCCTTTATAAGCATAGCTTACGGAGCGAAGTAACCTCAACAAAAATTCAAACAAATCACTACAAAACATTGAAAGTATTATGGTGTTAGCCTGCCATAAAAACGAGGAAAAGGAATGGACTCGCGAACGTGTTGCAAACCACAAGTCCAAGTTACCAAACGCTCTAAGCCAAGCCCGAAACCACTATGTGGCACGTTGCCATATTTGCGCAAATCTAAATACCACTCGAAGGCTTCCATTGGCAAATCGTGCTCTACAATTTTTTGTTTCAGTTTTTCAATATCTGTTTCGCGCTCGCCACCGCCTACTACCTCACCATAACCTTCGGGTGCTAATAAATCAACACCTTTGGCATATCCCTTGTCGGTTTCATCCTCTTTCATGTAAAATGCTTTTACTGCTTGCGGCCAGTTGTAAACCATAATAGGTTGCCCAAACATGCGTGTCAAAACAGTTTCATCACTACCACCAAAATCGTTGCCGCGTTCAAAGTTTTTTGCGCTATTCAGCCACACAGGAATATTCTGTGTTTTTTCCATCAAATCGGCAATTTCGTTTTTCAGCGTGTCAATTTTGTTGCGATTGAAATTTGTTTCGCCTTTATTTAAAGTGCCACTTGTTATTTTGGTTTCGCGCTCTTCTATTTCTTTTTCTTTTACTGCAATTTCTGCTTTTAACGCAGCCAAATCTTCTTCTAAAACCTGAATTGTTGTTTTGCCATTTACGGTTTTTTCTCCTTTAATAATATCAACCGCTTCTTCGTATTTCATACGGATGAACGGCTCAAGAACTTTCTGTAAATAAGTAGTGTCGCGCTCTAAAGTTTGCAACTCAATTTTGCATTTATCCAAAACCTTGCTTACCACATGGCGAATGAACTCTTCAATCAAATCCATATCCATTTTCAAATCATAGAAAGCCATTTCGGGTTCTATCATCCAAAACTCGGTAAGATGCCTGCGTGTTTTACTTTTTTCGGCACGAAAGGTTGGTCCAAAAGTGTAAATCAAACCCTGCGCCATTGCCATAGATTCACCATAAAGCTGACCGCTTTGAGAAAGATATGCAGGGTCGCCAAAATAATCGGTTTCAAAAAGGTTGGTTGTGCCTTCGCAAGCATTACCTGTAAAAATTGGTGCATCCATTTGTACAAAACCTTTGTTTTGAAAAAACTCGTGAATTGCAAAAATGATGGTATTGCGTACACGCATAATTGCCCATTGGCGTTTCGAGCGCAACCACAAATGGCGATGATTTAATAAAAAATCGGGTCCATGTTCTTTTTTACCAATAGGATATTCTTCGGCAACGGCAATCACCGTTAGTGCAGTAGCTTGTATTTCGTAGCCGCCAAACTGCCTTTCGTCTTTCACTACTTTGCCGGTAATAGAAAATGAACTTTCTAACGAAAGTCGTTTTGCTTCTTCAAAAGTTTGTTCACCAACAATATTTACATCTACCACACATTGCACGTAGCCAGTGCCATCGCGCAGGGTTAGGAACACCAAACCTTTGCTATCGCGCCTGTTGGCGTTCCAGCCTTTTAATACAACTTCGTTGTTTTCAAACTTACTTAATTGATTGATATATGTTTCTTGCATAAGGGCGCGAAGATAAGCGGGGAATGGAATTGTTAAGAGTAGCTTTTGCGATTATTAGATATTATTTTTTTCACTTCAGTTCCACATTAAACACCTCTTGAAAATATTTTTTAAAAACATTCACTACATCTATCATATTAAAGGCATTGCCCGATAACTTCATCATACTGGTAACCGGCTTGTTGCTAATGCCACAAGGCACTATATGACTGAA
>CAZYXR010000058.1:5154-12238 GCA_964650845.1 uncultured Chitinophagaceae bacterium | reverse complement strand
AGTACGTGTAGATCTCGGTGGTCGCCGGATCATTAAAAAAAAAAAAAAAAAAAAGAAAATGAAAAAATCATGACTGAAAAACGCAAGGTCTGTATTTACATTTAAAGCCAAGCCGTGCATCGAAACATGACGGCTAATTTTTATACCAACTGCTCCAATTTTTGCAGTATCTACCCACACTCCTGGAGCGCCTTCTACCCTATTTGCCACAATGCCAAAATCGGAAAGTGTTTTAATGATGATTTCTTCCAACTTTTCGACATACAGCGCAACACCAATCCCTAACTTATCTAAATCTACAATTGGGTATGCCACTAACTGCCCCGGCCCGTGAAATGTAATATCGCCACCGCGATTGATGCGCACAAACTCTGCCCCAACCGTTTCGGGATCAATAAGCAAATTTTCTATACTTCCACTTTTGCCTAATGTATAAACGGGGTGATGTTGGCAAAGAATCAAGGTTTGTTGCACTTCCGCTCCTTCGTTCTTTGCATTTACGGCTTTATCAAAAAGCGACTCTTGATATCGCAATACCGAACTATATGGTGAAACAAGGAAATACTTCAATGCAATCATTGGTGGTGAAAGTAAAGGGATGATGAAAAAAACGAATAATAAATGTAAACGTGCAATTGTGAATTGAACAACAGTAATTGCTCCAAAAATTCAACTTAATAAAGCAACAGACTAAAACCAATTGCGTTTCAAGAAATACCATGCCATTGCTGCCGAAATAAAAATGGCAAGTGTAAAAATTACAATAAAGGCATAAGGGTTATGATCAAGCGGAAGCTCCACATTCATTCCATAAAAGCTTGCAATCAATGTTGGCACCATCAACACAATGGTTACTGATGTAAGCCTCTTCATAACACCATTCAGGTTATTACTGATAATACTAGCAAAAGTATCCATGGTGCCGTTAAGAATGTTGCTGTACATCTCGCTCATCTCCAATGCTTGCGAGTTTTCAATTACAATATCGCCCAACCAATCTAACTTTTCTTGCTCTTTGATGCGCAAAAAATTACTGCGCTGCGTTTTCATCATCATCAACTCGTTGCTTCTAATGTTCGTAACAAAGTATATTAAGCTCTTTTGAATATTGAGCAAGTTTGCAAGATCCTCGTTTCTGGAACTGTTGTAAAGCTCTTTTTCGTAGGCGTATCTTCGGTTGTTCAGGTTTTTTAAAAACTCTTGAAATACCGATACATTTCTTTCAAAAATATGAAGTATGAAAGATTCAACATCGTCTGGATTAAAAGACTTTGGCGGGGTTTCTATAAAAAAATCCAAAACCGGATTTCGATGTGGACTGATGGTAATAATATAATCGGCAGTGCGGATGATACCAATAGGCATAGTGATGTAAATAGCTTCGTTATCGGTGATGCCTTTATTGCGCACAGGTGTTTTTAAAACTATTAAATCTACACCGTCTTCGCTTTCATAGCGCGAGCGCTCGTCAATATCTAACGAGTCGGTGATAAAATCTATATCAATGGCAAGCTTTTCTGAAAGTTGTTGAGTTTCTTCGTTATTAAACGGGCCGTAGAGGTTAATCCAACATCCGGTTTCGAGCGCAGAAAGTTGTTGCAGGCTGCCATGCTGTTTTTTCAGGTAGGTAATCATCTTTGCTCATTTCAATTTGATTCGTGAAACAATAGCGCCTTGTAAAAGCGCACGAATGTAGGCAAATGGAACGAAAGAAAAAGTGTGGCTCGTTTTTTAGCAGATAATTATTCTATCAGCTTACGTTAAAACTAAAAAGGATAGCCAATAGCTAAGTTGAATTGCCCCTTGCGGATGGTCCATTTATTATCGGCTTCTATGCGTGGGTCGCGAATGGGAATACCATAATCCAATCGGATTACAAAGTAATTGAAATCGAGGCGAACTCCCGCGCCAACGTTTACGCCAAACTGTTTCCAAAACTTATTAAAATCAAACACTCCGCCCGGGCGCGATGCATCATCGCGCACCAGCCAAATGTTTCCTGCATCAATAAATGTTGCTCCTTTCAACCATTTATAAATATCGAAACGCAATTCCATATTCAACTCTACCTTCATATCTCCGGTTTGATCTACAAACAATGATGCTTGGTTTGCTCCCGGATTTTCGATGTTAATGGTAGAGTCTTTGTATCCGCCAGGGCCAATTTCTCTGATTTGAAAGCCTCGTAAACTGTTCAGCCCACCAACAAAAAACTGCTTGATATAAGGAAGCTGCGAGGAGTTGCCATAAGGCACACCAATACCAAGGTAATTGCGCATAGCAAAAGAGCTATGCCTATTGATGCGGAAATAATTGCGCACATCAAATTCAAAACGTACGTACTGCGAAACGGGTCTTTTAAAGATATTGAACGTGCGAGTTGGCGAGTATCCATTGTTGGCAGCCATAAAACCCAGCATCAAAATGTTACCAGCTGCTTCTACATTTCCTCTAATAAACGCATACCATTTATCGTACTTGCTTTTTTGATTTGCGAATGTGAATGTGTAATTACTTCCCCAAATAATTTGCTCTTCGTAGCTGCGTTTCAATGCAGGGCGCTTTGCCAAAAAGCTGATGAACGAATCTTCTTTATTGATAAAATAGAAATTCACAAATGATGGGTTGTAAAAATGACGTACAAATCGTTTTTCGCTCCACTCGTAACCATAGGTAAGCGCGATGTTGTGAGCATTATACAACGGGTAATTGCTCGGAAAATCGCGCCTAATTTCATGGAATACTTTGCATTCAATCGGGTTTTGGGATTGGTGTTTGCAAATATTTTTGTTTTAAAAGGCACTAACAATCGGTTCAAATAATACGTAGCATCAACTGTAAAATCTACTGTATTAAGAACGTTGTTTTTGATTGCCTTTGAGCGGTTTTTGCTGAAATTTAATTGAAAGTTGATACCTGCATCAATAACCAATTGGTCGGCACCTTTGGCAAGGTTTCGGTTTCTGTATCCAAAATTTACACCAAAGCCGGTTAAGCCTTCAAAGTTGTGATTGATGTTGCCACCTGCGGTAAACGACTGTTTTTTTGCCGGTGTGATATACACCATTGCATTCAATGAGTTACTGTCTCTGCGCGAACGCTGCATTTCTATACTCACAAATTTGAATGCCCCCAATTCATTCAATCGCCTTAAACTTCGAGTGTAAGCTTCTTGGGTAAACAACTCGCCTTCGCGAAAGAAAATAGCTTCGCGAAGTACTCTTTTTTTGAACAACTCTTTTTTGTGGATGAATAAGAAATCGTGCAGCGAAGTGGTATCGAAACCTTGTGCCAACGCGCTGCCACTACCCTGCTCATAATTGGTAAAAACCAACACTTTATTTATTCTAAATGGCTTATGGTCGGCACCGTCTGATGGTTGATGAACTTTTACACGAACATCAACTGTGTGTGATGCGGTATTCGTATCTAAATCAAATGTTACGTATTCTTTATTAAAGTAAAAGTATCCATTGTTGCGCAGGTCGGCTTCTATGCGTTCGCGCTCGGCTTTTAGGGTAGTAACATCAAAACGAACGCCTTGTTTAAGCAATGTGTTACCCATTTTTACCCGAGTAATACTTTCGCTAGTGGTACCTCCCATCGGAAAGCGCACCGTGCCAATTTTCCAAACTTTTCCTGCATTGATGTTGTAGGTAACTACAGCTCGCCTACGTTTTTCTTTTACATCAAACGATACATTATTTTCAAAATATCCAAAATTCCACAGGTAATTTTCCATGGAGATTTCGGTTTTGGCTATCACCGTAGAATCGAGTAAAACGGGCGCTTCGCCAACTTTAGTTCTTATCCACCATTTAAACTTTGTTTCCTTGCCTTTGCTTGCAGAAATGTAAAACCACAATCTTATTGGCATCATGCCCAAAAACCTCGTATTGGGTTTGGGCATGGCAATTTGCGTAAGGTCTTCGCGAAGCTTATCTCTTTCGCTCACCTCTTTTATACTTTTTACTATTATTTTATTGCGCAACATCAGCGTTTTGCCTTCGGGCAAACTTTTGTTCACAGAGCAAGAGCTTACCGTGCACAAAAACACAGCACAAAACAGCATCCACATTAAATGCTTTACAGCCATCAAGTAAGAATTTCTATTTTCGGCATTAACTAAGAAACAATGCTAACAAAAGCAAAAATCAAATTTCTACAATCACTTCAACACAAAAAATTCAGGCAATTATACCACCGCTTTGTTGTAGATGGAGATAAAACTGTACGTGAGCTCGTTAATTCGCACTTTGTAATTGAAACAATTTATGCAGAGCCTTGGTGGTTGAATAAGTTTAAATCGTTGATAAACAGCAATACTGAAGTTATTGAAGTAAGTTCGGCTGCGCTACAAAGCATTTCTACCCTGCAAAGTGCAAATGGCGTGGTTGCCATTGCCGAAATATCAATGGTAAATGCTGCACCATCAACTGAAAATAAACTATGTATTGCGCTTGATAACATAAACGACCCCGGCAATTTAGGAACCATCATTCGCATTGCCGATTGGTTTTCGATTGACACAATTTTGTGCTCGGAAACTTGCGTAGATTCATACAATCCAAAAGTGGTTAACGCAGCAAAAGGCTCATTGTTCAGAACAAACATTCATTACCTGAATTTGGAAAGTTTTTTTGCCAACAATCAGCCAAAGGTTTTTGGTGCAATGCTGGATGGAGAAAATATCTTTAAAGCTGAACTTTCTTCTACTGGTGTGATATTGATAGGCAGCGAAGCGCACGGAATTTCAAATGAGTTGCAGCTATTTATCTCGCATAAAATCACCATTCCTTCTTTTGGCAATGCAGAATCGCTGAACGCAGGTGTAGCCACCGGAATAATTTGTGCCGAATTTTTAAAACGAACACAACAATAATTTTTCGAAAAGAGTGCCGTAAATACTATGCTGCAATTTACAGATCAAATTGGAAACAACATTGAGCTACCTACCGCTCCGCGCAGAATAGTTTCGCTGGTGCCTTCGCAAACCGAACTACTATACGACTTGGGGTTGAGCGATGAAGTTGTTGGCATCACACGTTTTTGCATTCATCCACAAGAATGGTTTAATACAAAAGCAAAAATTGGCGGAACAAAACAGTTTAACTTTGATGCAATTCGCACATTGCAACCCGATTTGATAATTGGCAATAAAGAAGAAAATTATAAAGAAGGTATAGAAGAACTGCAAAAGCACTATCCCGTGTGGATGAGCGATATTTTCAATTTACAAGATGCCCTCAATATGATGTTGCAAATTGGAGCAGTAACCGACAAAGAAAACGCTGCCAAAAAACTGGTGGCTGCCATCGGCAATAAATTTAAGCAGTTGCAACAACAAAAAACCAATTACAGAGTGGCATACTTTATTTGGCGCAAACCGTATATGGTAGCGGGCGGCAATACCTTTATTGATTTTATGTTGCAGCAAATTGGCTGTATCAATTGCTTTAAAAACACCGAAAGGTATCCGGAAGTAAGTTTAGAGGAATTGCAGCAGCAACAACCAGATTATATTTTCCTTTCATCAGAACCCTACTCATTTAAAGAATTACATTTTGAGGAATTTACAAATGCTTGCCCCAATGCAAAAACAATATTGGTAGATGGCGAAGCATTTAGTTGGTATGGCAGCCGGCTACTGCAAAGCCCCGACTATTTTAATGCGTTGAGTGCAAAATTGATTGCCTGATAACTGATTTTATTTTTCATTCATTTGCTTTAATGAAACTGTCAGTAATTATTCCTGTTTACAACGAAGCAAAAACTATTGCCGAATTGATAAAGCGTGTACAGGCAGTTGCCATAAAAAAAGAAATTGTATTGGTAGATGATGGTTCGCAAGACGAAACCTTCCGTATTGCCAAAACATTTGAAAGCCCCGATTTTAAGGTAGTGCAGCATCAAGATAACCAGGGAAAAGGCGCTGCAATTCGCACTGCACTGCAATATGTAACGGGCGATTTGGTAATTATTCAAGATGGCGATTTAGAAACTGAGCCTAACGATTACTTACATTTGACCCAACCAATAATTGAGGGCAAAACAGAAGTTGTATATGGCTCTCGAAACTTGAACCCCTCTACCGGAAACCGTTATTGGCTCTATGATTTTGGCGGTAGATTTATTTCGATATGGACAAATTTTTTGTACCAACAAAACATTACCGATGAAGCTGCTTGCTACAAAGTTTTTAAAACCGAGGTCATAAAAAGCATTCCACTTGTTTATAACCGTTTCGAGTTTTGCCCCGAAGTAACTGCGCGCATTTCAAAACTGGGAATAAAAATTTATGAATTGCCCATGCATTACTATCCGCGTTCTTTTTCTGACGGAAAAAAAATGAAATGGACAGATGGACTAAAAGCATTTTGGGTATTATTAAAACTTAGATTTACAAACTGATGAATCAACCACGAAAAGAAATTTCTGTTCAGCGCATGGCAGTGATACTCGGCTTTGGGTTGCTGCTGGTAAAGTTTTTTGCGTGGTATCTTACAAACTCCAACACAGTACTTACCGATGCGTTGGAATCAATTGTAAACGTAGTAGCTGGCAGCTTGGCTTTGTATGGCGTAATGCTTTCGGCAAAACCTAAAGATAAAGATCACCCTTATGGCCACGGCAAAATAGAATTTATTGTTTCGGGGGTTGAAGGCGGCATGATTGCAAGCGCAGGTGTAGTGATGATTGTAAAATCGGCACTTAATTTTTTTGAACCCAACGAGATTCAAAACATTGATTACGGTTTGTGGCTTACTGCATTTTCGGCTGCGGTAAATTATGGCATTGCATTTTGGTTAATACGCGTTGGCAAACAAACCGATTCATTACCACTAATTGCAGGTGGAAAGCATTTGCAAAGCGATGCCATTACTTCTATTGCAGCACTAATAAGTTTAGCAATAATGTGGTTTACGGGCATTAAAAGCATTGACAACATAGTGGCGATTTTGATGGGCTTATGGATAATTTACATTGGCTACACTTTGCTGCGAAAATCTTTTGCCGGAATTATGGACGAAGCCGATATGAATTTGGTAGAAAAAATTGCGGTTTTACTTTCAAAAAATAGAAA
>CAZYXR010000058.1:0-5144 GCA_964650845.1 uncultured Chitinophagaceae bacterium | reverse complement strand
GCGTGTAATTCAATTTGGCAACAAGCTGCATATTGATTGCCACATGACTTTGCCCTATTACTTTTCGCTTACCGAAACGCACATAGAAATGGAAGCTATTGCGAAATTCGTAAATATGGAATTTGGCAAGCAAGCCGAGTTTTTTATTCACCCTGACCCTTGCACACCAAACTCTTGTTCTATATGCGCCATAAAAGATTGCAAGGTTCGCGAGCACGCCTTCGCCAAACAAATTGAGTGGAACACCGAGAATATTTCTACGAACAAAAAACACATCTGTAATGAAAGCGAATGAGGCCGAAAATCCATGGACTACTTTAAGCAGCGAAAACAAGTATGAAAACAAATGGATTAAAGTGGTAGAAAACCAAGTGCTAAACCCGGCCGGCAACCCCGGAATATACGGTGTGGTGCATTTTAAAAATATTGCTGTGGCTGTTATTCCGCTGGATGCAGAAAACAACACTTGGATAGTAGGGCAATATCGCTACACACTGAATAGTTATGAATGGGAAATTCCCGAAGGCGGCAGCCCCGAGGGCACTTCGCCATTAGAAAGTGCCAAACGCGAATTGCACGAAGAAGTGGGCTTGCAAGCCGAGCAATACGATATGATTTTAGAAATGCAACTTTCTAATTCGGTAAGCGATGAGGTATCGTACACCTATCTAGCTCGCGGCATAAAATATATTGGCGAAAACCCCGAAGAAGATGAGATATTAAACATCCGTAAACTTCCTTTTACAGATTTGGTAGCAATGGTGATGCGTGGTGAAATACGCGATGCACTTTCGGTGGCAAGCATCTTAAAAGCCAAAGCTTATCTAAATCTTTAGTGAGGTTGGTTTCTTCCCGACAAACTTCATTTAGCTCCATCTCACATTTTTAAGGATAATTTTCTTTCGCCCCAACGTCTCCTCATTCATCTTTTGAAGTTGGTTTAAGATTACACTGTTGGTAATGCTCCACCCAACTCACGGATTTATCTTCCGTATAGTAACATTCAGCCTATTGTTATCGGTAACCGAGTGGTATTCTGCTAAAGCCGAATCCAACCTTGTAATGGTAAACACATTGTCGGGTTTATCGGGGTTGGAAGTGCAGTCTAACTTTAAAGTGGAATCGCTAATAGTGTAAACACCTTTTTCTACATCGCCTGCGGTGTTTATCAAATATTCATTTCCGCGAAACTCAATGCGTGGGCTGCCTATACTTTCGTGTCGCAATACAGTGCCGTTGATCTCGTATTGATCAATCATCCACAGGCCAATGATATTATCTGTATCAAAACCACTTTTACTGTTGTTTTTGCACGAATTCAAAAACAAGGCTATTGATAGCAAAACTGTTGCTGATATTGATTTTTGCATAACTATTCAGGTATAAGTTGAAGTGTAATTGTTTCGGTTTGTAATGTTGTTTTTAAATGCAGCGAATCGTTTGTAATCAACTCTATTTTATAGGTCTGTGTATAATTAGAATCAATGTGTTTCAACAACATCGAATCGGCATTTAGCTGCCATTTGCCGGTTTCATCTTTTACAGAATGAGAATGGTAAGTTTTATCGGCTTTATACTCCAAGCGAAAAGTTTCTCTAAGTGCCTGTATCTGCGCTTCGATAATGGGTTTTACATCTTCGCTAATTTCGCGCTCGTACTTGATGTTACTCAATTTCCATGTTTTCACAATCAATTCATCGGGCGACTGTTGTTGCTTGCAAGAATCAAACAACAAAACCATTGCAATAAACCAAAAATACTTCTTCATTTTGCAGGCGAATATAATAGCGATAAACAAATGAAACTGCAATTGATTACAGTTGGCGAAACTTACGATAAGGCGGTAAAGATTTTAGCAGATGAATATGCCGCACGCATCAACCGATACTATAAATTTGAAATGCTTGCTATCAACGCATCGAATGCAACAGAAGAAGGAAAACTGCTTTTAAAAAAAGTGAACGAAAATGACACTGTTGTTTTGCTGGACGAAAAGGGGAAGGAACTTGGCTCGGTAGATTTTTCAAAACAATTCAACCAATGGCTGAATGCAGGAAGAAATGTAGTATTTGTAATTGGTGGTGCCTACGGATTTTCAGAAACAATGTATGCAAGAGCTAACTACAAACTATCGCTCTCAAAAATGACTTTTCCGCACCAATTAATTCGCGCACTTTTTACCGAACAACTGTATAGGGCTTGCACCATTTTGCGTAATGAAAAGTATCATCACGAATAGCTGTATGGTTGCATTTTATGTTGCTAATCTTCCAATTCGGTAATGCCGCCACTAAGAATAAACTTCATGGCTTCTGATGCAGAAACACCTTCCATTGGCACCACTTGCTCGCGATTTACCAACACCAATATGCCTGCAAAACTGTAGCTGAGAGGCAGGTAAACAGCTACTTTATCTTTGATATTTATTTCCGACAAATCTTCTTGTGTCATAAAACCTACACGAAAAACGCCTGTGTTTTTGCCCATTTCAACAGTTACAGGTTTCTTGAATTTTGCTTTATTACCAATAAAGGCGTTGAACAAATCTTTCAAAGAACCATAAATGTCTTTTACGAGTGGTGTGCGCTCCAAAATATCTTCAAATAAAACCAAAAGCGGCTGTAAAAACACTGTTGAACCCAACACACCAATCACCGTAATTAAAAGAAAAACAGCTATCAAGCCAATTCCTCTAACCCGTTCGCCCAACACAAGCTCGGTTAAATCTGTGGCGTGCGAGTCTAAAAAACTGAATACAAACCACAGGGCATAAAACGTAGCAAAAACGGGAGCAATTAAAAGTAAACCCCGCAAAAACCAAGTAATAAGTTTTCTAAAAAATCGCATAAAATATATTGTATCGGTGTCTAAAGTAGAGTATAAAAAAACAAAGTTTACTTCTTGTTATCCACTCTTTTTAAGCCCAGTTTTGCGCCAAGTGCCAGCATCATTGCAAATGCCTCGTCATAATCATTTTGAATCATCCCTTCAAGAATAGCTTCTTTTATTGCTTCCTTAATTTCGCCAATCTCTTTACATGGTTTTATTCCAAAGGTTTCCATAATCAATTCGCCTGTAACCGGTGGTTGAAAATTGCGCACCTTGTCTTTTTCTTCTACCTCTTTCAATCGTTCGCGCACCTTTTCAAATCGCTCTAAATAACGAATCATTTTATGGCGATTTTTGGTGGTAATATCCGCTTCACACAATACCATCAGACTTTCTATATCATCACCGGCTTCAAACAACAACCTGCGCAATGCCGAATCGGTAATTTCTTCTTTGGTTAATGCAATTGGGCGCAAATGCAAAAACACCATTTTGCGCACAAACTTCATTTCGTTACCCAATGGCAATTTCAAATATTTAAAAATACGCGGCACCCATTTGCTGCCCAACACCTCGTGCCCATGAAAGGTCCACCCCTCGCCCGGCACAAAGCGTTTTGTAGGCGGCTTGGCAATATCGTGCAAAATAGCAGCCCACCTCAGCCACAAATCTTTGGTATTGCGCGAAATGTTATCCAATACCTGAAGCGTATGAAAAAAATTGTCTTTATGACCTTTCCCTTCATAATTCTCCACTCCTTTCAATGCTTGAAACTCAGGAAAAATCAATTGCAAAATTCCGGCTTCCTCCAATAATACAAACCCTTTTGAAGGCACTCGGGCTAGAATAATTTTATTGAGTTCATCGGTAATTCTTTCTTGCGAAATAATCTTTATGCGCTCGGCATTGCGTTTAATAGATTCGAATGTTTCGGGCAAAATTTCAAACCCAAGCTGTGTGGCAAACCTTATAGCGCGCATCATGCGCAATGGGTCATCGCTAAAAGTTACATCGGGGTCGAGCGGTGTGCGAATCAATTTATCATTCAAATCCTTCCATCCATTAAAAGGGTCAATAAACTGCCCGAAAGAATGAGCGTTTACCGAAACCGCAAGCGCGTTTATGGTAAAATCTCTCCTGTTTTGGTCGTCTTGCAAAGAGCCTTCTTCTACAATAGGGTTTCGAGAATTACGTTGGTACGATTCTTTTCTCGCGCCCACAAACTCAATCTCCATACCATCCCATTTAAAGTTGGCAGTGCCATAATTTTTGAAAACAACGGGATGAAGATTTGCGTCTAAAATAGCTGCTGTAGCATTTGCCAATTCAATACCGCTGCCCACACAAACAAAATCAATGTCTTTACACGGGCGAATCAAAATTTGATCGCGCACATAACCACCAACAACATAAGCATCCACATTTAGTTTTGATGCCGCTTTTTGCACCGCCTCAAAAATTGGATGCGATAAACTAATTGAAATTTTCATTTGCGGTCGCGAATTTAAGAGAACTTTAAACAGTCAATAAGGAACAAGCAATGTTTAGCTGCAATAAAATTTCTCGCACAAAAAAATTTGCCGTTTGTTTCGATAAACTATTTTCACAGCATGTCTGATACGCCAACACCACAACCAATATCCGAGCTTGATTTTTTTAGAAAGCGGCTAAGCACAATAGAGCGCCTTGCTGCTACTAAACAACAGCAAATGAAATCGCTGCAGGATATTACGGAGGCTATCAACCACAACATGCCCATTTACGCTTTGGTAAAAATTTATGAGAACATTTTGCGTGCACACCAAGGTGTTGGCAAGGTGCTTTTGCTGATGAAAGAAAGCGAAGAAAAATGGGCTTGCGAACTGGTGAGCGAAACAGCTAAAAGTATTGACAATGTTTTTGGTGCGGTAAAACTGCTTTCGCCTATAGCTACTATTCAAGAAGTTAAAAACCATCAGCTGGGGCAGCTAAATGAATTCGATTACATAATTCCGGTAATGCACAAAAAAGAGCCGGTGGGTTTTGCGCTGATTGGTGAGATAAAAGAAACACAAGGTGATGTAATTGAAGATAAGCTGAAGTTCATTCAAACCATTACAAACATTATTGTGGTGGCAAACGAAAACAAAAAACTTTTCAAAAGCCAACTCGATCAAATGTTGATGCAAAAAGAACTGCGCGTGGCCGAGGAGATGCAAAAAATGCTGATTCCAAACCAGTTACCGGCAAACGAAAAAGTTGAAGTAGCAGCATATTACAAAGCTCACAAAAGCATCGGTGGCGACTATTACGATTTCATACAGTTAGAAAATGAT
>CAZYXR010000057.1:1821-20819 GCA_964650845.1 uncultured Chitinophagaceae bacterium | reverse complement strand
TTGTAAAGTTGCATCTGGAAATTTTATCCCATCAACACCAGCCGTTCCGCCAATATGAAGTTTAGCCGTTGGGGCAACTATTCCAATACCAACATTTCCAGAGTTTAGCATAAAAAGACCATCAGTAGAAGTCTTAAAATTATTATTTGAAATTGGAAACTGATAGGCATTTGAAGATAGGTATCCAGCCACAGTACCGCCTGAACCTGTAGTTGTAGAAGCCGTATAGGTTCCATTGGTTTGCAATTCAAAGAACATAGTACCACCGCTACAAGCGCCACCAAGACTTCGTGCACGAATTTCAAACTCGGTTGGATGTACAGCTGTTCTTCTAACATCTAAGGTGAAATCTTGAGCTCCGGTATGAGATCTGTAGTTCTGAGTGGGTACTTGCATCCAATCGGTTGTAGCACCTGCATAATAAGGATCTAAAATCTCATAAGAAGCCGCATTTATAGTTCCGCAAAAATGGTGCGACTCTCTGATAGAAACATAAGTACCCGCTCCATTACTCTTAAATGCTCCCAAATAAACATAGTCGCCTGCGTTTGCGCCAATAGTCCGAGAAAATGTTGTAATTAACCTTTTATGAAGAGCATCCTGGCTGTTTAAAACAACATCATTAGCAGAGGTAAGCACTTGACTCCAACTACCCCAATCACTTACATTTGTTCCTGCCGCATTGCCATTTCTATAAAAAATACCCCCATCATTAAAATGTAACTGATGGTCATTATTACCAGAGTTGTCATTCCAAGGAGCCATTGTAATCAAGCCGCCATATGTACCAGTACCCGGAGCTCCAATTGTTGCTCTTTCTTTAAATTCATACGCCATTTGATTAGAGTATGTACTTGGCGCAGCATTTACCGACCGAGTATCGTTGATAAATGTCCTACCAATGAAATTACCTGTTGATGTAACATTATTAAAAGTAGGACTAGAAGATGTTGCAATATCTTGTACAGTTCCAATTGTCCATGTTCTATTTGCACTTAAATCTTGTGCTCCAGCAGAAACACTCGTTTGGTTAGCAGTTGCTGCAAGTGTAATTGTTCTTGCACTTGGCACGGCATCTGTAATTCCATAACCAGAAAGTGTAGTTGGCTTACCAGTAACCTTAGTCCAAGCAACATCATTGATATCAGCATTTGTAACTGTTCCATTTAAAATTTTAGCACCCGTTAGGATAACTACCAGATAAATTACCACCTGCTGCTCCGCTTGGTGGCAATGCACTTGGTGTGCCAGCAACATCGCTGTATTGCACTTGTGCAAATTCATAAGCTGAGTTTCCATTGTTTCTTCTTAATACTTGATTGCCTGATGATGAGGCTACGCCACTTACGGGACTTGAACCATTACCAATTATTGCGCCTGTTACGGTGTTTACACCAGTGCCGCCATTTTGAACACGAAGTACATTATTCACTTTTGCAGTTAAGTCTATCGTGTTATTTTGAATATCATCATTGGTAATTGTTCCATCCAATATTTTATTTCCCGTAACTGCATTATTGGCAATAGTCGGATTCGGATAAGTTCCGGTTAAATCGCCACCTGCAGTTCCGCTTGGTGGGCCGCCTGCGCCATCGCCTACCGCTTTCCATGCCGTGCCATCCCAAAAATCAACGCGGTTTAAATTTGTATCAAACACTAATAAGCCTTTGTTGGCACTCACCAACGAACTGCCTAATGTTGTTTTTTCGGCTGTAGTTAAGCGAGGTATGTAAAAGCCTTTATTGGTAATATCGGTAGCAAACACTGCTTTGGCGGTATCGGTAGTAACACTACCCGCTACAAAGCCGCGAGTGGCAATTACTTTATCGCTTGCTTTGGCATTTCCTGCCACATCAAGTTTTTGTTCGGGTGTAGAAGTGCCAATACCAACGCGCCCTGTTTGGGCTATGACGGTAGAAAATGAAACCAAAAATAGAGTAACAAATAATGTGTAAATTTTTCTCATAGCTGGTGATGCTTTTGCATGTTTTAATATTATACCAAATATTACAAAACAACAATCGTGCCAATTCCTTCAGTTTCAACTTTATCAAAAAGTAAACTATCTCAAATTTGCTTTCTTACGCAACAGTTTAGCAGCATCGTAATCTTAAACCATATTAAAGAATATACTAACCCCAATATTTTACTGAAAGTTAAATGAGAATAAGTGTTATTATTACTTTCGGCAGTAAAATAGTTTGTAGAACATAGGTAGATACAAGCGATAAATTGCATCTACTGACTTTAATCATACTATTGTCATTTTATTGTCATAATCTGCGGCAAAGCCGCCCGATACTTTTGGCTCGTCAAAAAAAACAAAAGAAGTAAGGCATGAGTGTTTTGTACATATTGATTGGTTTTAGTTTGGTGCTTGCGGTGGGCTTTTTGGCTGCCTTTATCATCAGTGTAAAAAGCGGTCAGTATGACGATGAATACACGCCATCGGTTCGCATACTTTTTGACGATAAACCAACATCATCTTCTTCACCAAAAGCCAAGCCATAAAATATGGAAATTGAAAAATTCAGTTACGACAATCGCTACACAAGAAACTTTGCAATAGCAACGTTTGTGTGGAGTTTAGTAGGAATGCTTGTGGGGCTTATTGCAGCCCTGCAACTTTTGATACCCGAGTTAAACTTTATTGAGCAAGCAACCTTTGGTCGGCTGCGCCCACTACACACCAATGCGGTGATTTTCGCATTTGTGGGCAATGGTATTTTTATGGGTGTGTATTATTCCTTGCAGCGTTTATGTAAAACGCGCATGTGGAGCGATACACTTAGCGCCATCCATTTTTGGGGTTGGCAATTAATTATAGTAGCAGCCGCAGTAACCCTTGTTTTTGGATTCACCTCTGGTAAAGAATATGCCGAACTGGAGTGGCCGATAGATGTAGCCATAACCATTGTATGGGTTGTGTTTGGCATCAATATATTTGGTACAATTCTTACACGCAGAGAAAGACATTTGTACGTAGCCATTTGGTTTTACATAGCAACTTGGATAACAGTTGCCATGCTTCACATTGTAAACTCCATGGCAATTCCGGTGAATATATTGAAAAGCTATTCTATGTATGCCGGAGTTCAAGATGCGCTCGTGCAATGGTGGTATGGACACAATGCAGTAGCATTTTTCTTAACAACCCCATACCTCGGCTTGATGTACTACTTTTTGCCAAAAGCAGCTGGCAGACCGGTTTATTCTTACCGCCTTTCTATCATTCACTTTTGGGCTTTGATATTTCTATACATCTGGGCGGGGCCGCATCACTTGCTTTACACAGCTTTACCCGATTGGGCACAGAGTTTAGGCACAGTATTTTCGGTTATGTTACTTGCACCAAGTTGGGGCGGAATGATAAATGGTTTGCTAACCCTACGTGGTGCTTGGGACAAAGTACGCGATGATGTGGTGCTGAAGTTTTATGTTGTTGCTATTACAGCTTACGGTATGGCAACATTTGAAGGACCATTGCTTTCAATTAAAAGCGTAAATGCTATTTCGCATTATACCGACTGGACAATTGCTCACGTTCACGTTGGCGCGTTGGGTTGGAATGGCTTTTTGACATTCGGCATTCTTTTCTGGTTGATTCCAAAATTGTTTCAAACAGAATTGTATTCGCGCAAGTTGGCCAATATTCACTTTTGGTTAGGTACCTTAGGTATATTGTTTTATGTAGTGCCACTGTATTGGGCAGCTTTAGCGCAGTGGTCTATGTTGCGCCAATTTACACCAGAAGGCATTTTAAAGTATCCAAACTTTATAGAAACAGTAACAGCAATAATGCCAATGTATTACCTACGTGCTTTTGGTGGCTCGTTGTATTTAATTGGCGCTTGCTTTGGCGTGTGGAACTTAATAAAAACAGCTAAACAAGGTAAGTTTCTTGCAAACGAAGATGCCGAAGCACCAGCATTGCCAAAAACTTATGAAACACATAGCAACGAACACTGGCACCGTTGGATAGAGCGCAAACCAATTCAATTGCTATTGCTATCATTTATTGTAGTGGGCATAGGTGGTGTAATTGAGTTTGTACCTACGTTTTTGGTACAATCAAATATTCCAACCATTGCAAGTGTGAAGCCATACACTCCACTTGAATTGCAAGGACGTGATTTGTACATCCGCGATGGTTGTTATGTATGCCACTCGCAAATGATTCGCCCTTTCCGAGCTGAAGTTGCAAGATATGGCGATTACTCAAAGGCGGGTGAATTCGTATATGATTACCCATTCCAGTGGGGGTCTAAACGTACCGGCCCAGATATTGCACGCGAGGGAGGAAAATATCCGGATAGCTGGCATTATAACCACATGGACGACCCACGCACCATGAGCCCGGGTTCTATCATGCCGCCATATCCTTTTATGTTGGAAAATGATTTAGACATCAGCACTACCGAATCTAAAATTCGGGCTATGCAAATACTTGGAGTTCCATATCCAAAAGGTTACGAAAAAATTGCCAACCAAGATTTGGAAAAACAAGCGAAGAAAATTCAAGCTAACTTGAAAAAAGATGGTATAGAAACAAGCGAAAAGAAAGAAATCATTGCCATGATAGCCTATTTGCAACGCTTGGGTACAGATTTAAAACCTAATGAAACCCCAACGAAGTAAGAGTATTTAAACACTATTTAAAACGAGAAGTATGTTCAGTTTTATAAAAAAATACGCCACAACTATATCTGGCATTGACCTTTATCCAAGCATTTCGTTAGTGATTTTTGTAACACTTTTTGTTGCCATGTTTCTATTTGTAATAAAGGCAAACAAAAAGTACATACAAGAGTTAGAAAACATTCCCTTTCACGATTAACTCAATAAAAATCGAATATTATGAACAGCAGTTTTATAAATAAAATTTTAAAAGCCTCACTGATGTTAGCAGCATCTATTGTGTGGAATGCGGGATTTGCTCAAGAAGCAACACCAGCAGCAGCAAGCGCAAACACCGAAAGCAACCTGATGATGTTTATGTTGGTAGGCACAGCAGCAATACTGCTTTTGGGTATTTTATTATTAGGCAACGTAATGGTAAAATTAGCAAAGTTGTTAGTTGAAAAAGAGAAAGGTAAAGTGCTATTGATATTGCTCTCTTTTATTGGCACATCATTATTTGCTCAAGAACCTGCAGCAGTAGCAACCAATACTGCCGTTGTTTTCAACTGGGATTTAATAGCCGCAATTGCGGTTATATCATTAGAACTATTCACCATTTTGTTTTTGCTGTATATGATAAACAAAATGGCCGCTTCGCTATCTGATAAAAAAGAAGAGCAGAAACCAGCTTTTCAACTTCCACGATTGTTTGATAGCATCAATGCATCGGTTGCTATTGAAAAAGAGGCCGATATTATGCTCGACCATGATTATGACGGTATTAAAGAGTTGGACAACGACCTACCGCCATGGTGGAGATATGGGTTTTACATTTCAATAGTTTGGTCTTTTGCATACTTGTATTACTACCACGTGTATGGCGCACCACTTAGCGAAGAAGAGTACAACACCGAAATAATGGAAGCAAAAGCGGAGGTAGATGCCTACATGAAAAAAAGTGCAAACAACGTAGATGAAAGCAATGTTACTTTGGCGGATGCTTCGGGCATAAAAGAAGGCTTAGATGTTTATAAGAACAACTGCGCTGCCTGCCACGGCAATAGTGGCGAAGGCGGTGTTGGACCCAATGTAACTGATGCTTATTGGCTGCATGGGGGCGATATTGCAAGTGTGTTCAAATCAGTAAAATACGGCTGGCCGGCCAAAGGAATGAAAAGTTGGCAAACGGATTTATCGCCAGTACAAATGAAAAATGTAACAAGCTATATTTTAAGTTTACAGGGAACGAACCCAGCTAATGGAAAGGCTCCCGAAGGAGAAATTCATCAAGCAGCTGCCACAGATTCATCGGCAACTGCAAAGGCTGAAGCAACCCCTACAAATTAAAAAACTAGAGCAAACATAACTTAGCATTACTGGCAATAGTTATTGAGTTTTGTTTGTTTTTACAAGGCTATTTAAAGTTTTCATCACAAGTATTCAACTACCACAACAATAGATATGAAAAATGAAGATGAAAGTTTCAGAGATACCATTGGAACAATAAAAGAAGATGGTAATCGCAATTGGATTTTTGCAAAACGTCCGGTAGGAAAATACTACAACTGGCGAAACATAGTAAGTATTTTTTACCTGCTTATTTTCTTTGCGCTGCCGTGGATAAAGTATCAAGAACAGCCCTTGTTTTTGGCCAACCTTGCAGAACGAAAATTCATTTTATTCGGTGTAATTTTTTGGCCGCAAGACTTCTTTTTGTTTGTAGTAGGCATGTTGGCGTTTATTGTATTCATCGTGCTTTTTACAGTTGTTTTTGGTAGAATATTTTGCGGGTGGGTTTGCCCGCAAACTATTTTTATGGAAATGGTTTTTCGTAAAATAGAATATTGGATAGATGGCGATGCCGACAAGCAACGGAAGCTGAAAGCCATGGAATGGAACACCGAAAAAATAACCAAACGAAGTGCGAAATTCTTAGCCTTCTTTTCTATTTCGTTTATTATATCAAACTATTTTCTTGCTTACTTGATAGGCATGGATAATGTTCTACTTTACGTTAAAGAAGGAATTTTTGTACACCTTGCTACTTTCATTCCACTTATCATTTTCACTTTTATATTCTTTTTTGTGTACTGGTGGTTTCGCGAGCAAGTGTGCATCATTGCTTGCCCTTATGGTCGTTTGCAGGGTGTAATGCTCGATCCAAATTCTATTGTAGTTGCTTACGACAAAGTGCGTGGAGAGCCGCGTGGAAGAATAAACCGCCACAGCACAGAACAACTGGGCGATTGCATTGATTGTTTTGAATGCGTAAAAGTGTGCCCTACTGGAATTGACATACGCAATGGCACTCAATTAGAGTGCATCAACTGCACTGCATGTATTGATGCCTGCGATGCCGTAATGGAAAAAGTTCATCGCCCAATTTCTTTAATCAAATACGCATCAGAAAACACCATTGCGCGTGGCGAAAAGGTGCGTTTTACCAAGCGCATAGCCGCATACTGCGTTGTGTTGGTTGCATTACTTGTAGCACTTGTAGTGCTGCTTTCAACCCGAAAAGATATTCAAACAACAGTAATGCGTGCTCAAGGAATGCTTTACCAAAACCAACCCGACAACAAAATCAGCAACCTTTACAACATAAAAATGATAAACAAAACACGGAGCGATATTCCCGTTACACTAAAAGTAGAATCGGAAAGCGCATTGCCCGGAGAAGTAAAAATGGTAGGTAAAGACCTGGTGATAAAAAAAGAGAGTATTGGCGATGGAGTATTTTTTGTATTGGTAGATAAAAGTAAAGTGCAGCACCGCAAAAACAAAATTGAAATTGGGGTGTATAGCAATGGTAAAAAAATTGACAAGGTAACTACTAACTTTCTTGGTCAAGGAGGAAAATAAAACAATGTGTTATGCAAATACTAAACAAAATAAACTGGGGTTGGCGGATAGCAATTTTGTATCTCAGCTTTGTGTTTTTTATTCTATTCATGGTGTTCAGAGCGCAGCAAGAAAGTATAGAATTGGTTACTACCGACTATTATGCTAAAGAACTGAAGTATCAAGAACAATTAGATAAAATGAACAGAGCCAACGCTCTTGCCGAGCCGCTGCAATGGAATGTGGATGCAAGTGGAATAACACTACTTTTCCCAATTGAACAGGCTCAAAAAGGTGTAAAAGCAAATGTGCTTTTGTATTGCCCAAGTAATAGCAAAAACGATTTCGCTGTAGATATTACTGTAGATGAACAGGGTAAATACTTTATTCCGGCAAGTAAACTGAATAGTGCCGTTTATCAGTTACAAATTGAGTGGCAAGCTGCCGATGTAAGCTACTACAACGAAGGCACCATAAAAATTCAATAGCAGAAGTATTAACTAATAGACTCAACCGCCTTTACAACTTCTGCCATATCAATCTTGTTCATACAATCAAAATGACCTTTGGGGCATTCGTTTCGCCCAAACTTTGTACACGGCCTGCAAGCGAGGTCTTTCACTTCTATAATCTTAGAATGCTGAGTTGAATTACCAAAGTAAGGAGCAACACCAAACACTGTGCTTGTGCTCCCCCAAAGAGAAACCAATGGCTTGTCGAATGCCGGAGCTATCTGTGTCAATCCGGTATCGTTGCCAATAACTACCTTCGCCTGCTTTACCAACGAAACCGATTGATTCAATGAGAACTTTCCACAAGCATTATACACATTAGTGCCAACGCGAGCAGCAATAAAATCGCCACGCTCGGCTTCCTCCTTCCCTCCTATCAAAACAACCTTAGCGTTTGGTTTGGTTTGTAGCAACAGTGTAATGCCATCAACTACTTTCTCTTTAGGTAAAACCTTGGTGAAGAATTTTGCGCCAATAATCCACACAAAAAAGCCGTCCGCAAAATCTTTGGGCAAAGCAATTGTTGTATCTACGTTATCGCCTTCAGCAAGAAAATATTCTAAACCAAGCCCGTCATTACTTACTCCTATGTTGTTGCAAGCCTCAAAATACCTATCAACCAAATGAATATTTTGAGGAAGGCGGTTAATTTTAAAAGTAGTAAGCAACCATTTTTCAATATTCAGTTTTGGAAAAGAATGAGACTTAACTAACAACAAACTTTTAATGATAAAAGTGCGCAGGTTATGGTGCAAATCAATTATCACATCATACTTCTCGGCACGTAACGCTCCAATGGTTTTAAGCAAAGATGAGTTCAACAAAATCAGTTTGTTGATGTATGGATTGTGCGCCACAATTCCTGCAAACTGTGGCTTTGTAAGAAAATGAATGTCGGCATCGGGATAACGCTTTCGCACACAGCGCACTATCGGAGATGTTTGCGCTATGTCGCCAATTGACGAAAAACGGATGATGAGAATTTTCATTTATTACGGTTCAAACCTAAATCAATTTTCTTTTCAACCGAAACGCACAAAGCTTACATTATTATTGCAGCGTGAATTCGATATTCAAAATTGGTGATTCTAAAATATTCATACATAAAGTTGAAGCAAAAGACACTGCAACTTTTGAAAGCGGAGAAGTACATCCGGTATATGCCACATTTGCCATAGCGCGTGATGCAGAATGGAGCAGCAGACTGTTTGTATTAGACATGAAAGATGAAAATGAAGAAGGCATAGGCACATTTGTAGAAGTTAAACATCACGCACCGGCATTTATTGGCGAAGAAGTATTGTTTGAAGCTACCGTAGATGAATTGACACATAATGCAATAAATTGCTCTATAAAAGCAAGTGTAGGCAACAGATTGATAGCAACGGGACGAACAGAACAAAAAGTATTATCAAAAATAAAGCTTGAGCAGCACTTCCAAACGATAAAAAACACCAAGTTTTAAAAAAATATTATAGAAATTGACAGCATGAAAAAACAAGCCGATGTAAAAATAGTGAACCGCGATGCGCGTTTCGGCTTTGAGCTATTAGAAGAATACGAAGCCGGAATAATGCTAACCGGAACAGAGATAAAAAGTTTGCGGCAAGGCGGTGGCAGTTTTAACGATGCCTATTGCATAATGAAAAGCGGAGAATTGTGGCTAAAAAATCTGCACATTCCAGAGTATTCATTTGGCAACATAAACAACCACATACCCACTCGATTGCGCAAACTGTTGCTTAAAAAAAGAGAACTCGAAAAAATTGATTCTAAGATAAGAGAGAAAGGATTGACCGTAGTACCCGTGGAACTTTTTATGAGCGAAAGAGGCTTTGTAAAAATAAAAGTGGCAATGGCACGAGGCAAAAAAACTTTTGATAAACGCAACACCATGAAAGACCGCGATGTAAAACGCGAGTTAGACAGAGTAAAAAAAATGTACAAATAAACATGGGATTAATAGCAGTAGAAGGCTTGCAGTTTTACGCACATCACGGTTACTATAAAGAAGAACAAGTGCTGGGTGGAAAATACACCGTAGATATTTACATGGAAGTAAACTTTACCGAAGCAGCCACTGCAGACGATTTAAAAAAAACTATTGATTATGAAAAAGTATATATCCTTACAAAGCAAGAAATGTCTATTCACAGCAAACTAATAGAGCACGTTTGCAACCGTATTGCCCATTCTATCAAAAATCAATTTACTGAAATAGAAAAACTAAAGGTTCGTTTAAGCAAATACAACCCTCCATTAAAAGGAAACGTAGAAAGAGTATTTGTAGAAATTGAATTGTAAGAGTTATAGATTTTCTGTTTCTGCACTCGCGTCAATCTTTTTAACCAAGCCCGATAGCACAGCACCGGGACCAAACTCGATAAATTTGTTTGCTCCGTCAGCTATCATTTGTTGTACAGATTGTGTCCACCGCACAGGAGCTGTAAGCTGTTTCAACAAGTTTGCTTTAATTTCTGTAGCATCGGTAACAGCCGAGTCAGTAACATTTTGATACACCGGACACAGTGGCGTTTTAAAAACAGTCTGTTCAATCACCTTTGCCAATTCTTCGCGAGCAGGCTCCATTAGTGGCGAATGAAAAGCACCGCCAACAGGCAATTTTATTACTCTGCGCACACCAGCAGCTTTTAATAGTTCCGAAGCAGCATCTACGCCAGCCACACTGCCCGAAATAACCAACTGCCCAGGTGCATTGTAATTTGCCGCCACAACTACCTCGCCCTGCACCGAGGCACACACATCTTCAACCTGTTTTTCGCTGGTGTAACCCAACACCGCAGCCATGGTAGATGGAACCAGTTCGCACGCTTTTTGCATTGCAAGCGCTCGCACCAATACCATTTTCAAACCATCTTCAAAACTAAAAACACCGGCTGCTGTTAATGCAGAAAACTCCCCAAGCGAATGCCCGGCAACCATATTTGCGTTGAATTCATTTAACTGAGAAACAGCAGCAACAGAATGAATATAAACGGCAGGCTGCGTAACTTTTGTTTGCTTTAAATCTTCGTCAGTACCTTCAAACATGATGGATGAAATATCGAAACCAAGAATTTCGTTGGCATTCTGAAACATTGTTTTTGCAGCTTCGCTACTATCGAAAAGGTTCTTGCCCATACCTCGAAACTGGCTTCCTTGCCCTGGAAAAATATATGCTGTCTTGCTCATTAAATCTATATTGATTAAAAAAATCTAAACATTTTTTATCGGCAGATGATGCGAATCAAAAGCAAAAGGCAATAAATCTTTTGCCGAATTAAACACAACAACATTGCTCGTATTTGCCAACAAATAAATAGAAATTGATTTACCCTGTCGAGTTTCGTATTCTACAATTCGCTGCCGGCAAACACCGCACGGAGCAACGGTTTCGCGAATAATACCTGTGCTGTTTTTAGTTACAATAAACATTGCTTGAATACCTTTACCAGGGTGCAAAGACGATGCCGCGCTTAAAGCAACTCCCTCGGCACAAAGACTAACAGGATAAGATGCCACTTCTTGATTGGCGCCACTCACTACAGCTCCATTTTCTAAAAGAATACTACAAGCAACTTTAAAATTTGAATACGGAGAGTACGACTTTTCGAGCGCGGCTACTGCTTCATCATAAAGATTTTGCTCTACCGCAGCTAAGTGTTGCTCTTGAATCAACTTATACCTGATAGTAAACTCTTTTTCCATATTACTGTTTTGCAGCTTGAACAATAGCAATAAAATCGGTTGCCTTGAGTGATGCACCGCCTACCAAGCCACCATCAACATCGGCACAAGCAAAAAGCTGTGCAGCGTTATCGGGTTTTACACTTCCACCATATAAAATGCGTACCTTATCGGCTACTACTTCATTGTACTTTTCTTTAACCGCATTGCGAATAAACAGGTGCATTTCCTGAGCTTGAGCGGGCGAGGCATTTACACCAGTTCCTATTGCCCACACCGGCTCATAAGCAATAATCAATTTGCTAAAATTATCTTCATCTAAATGAAAAATACTTTCGGCAAGTTGAGTGTACACAAACTCTTTATATGCATTTGCATTGCGCACTTCCAGCGATTCGCCACAACAAAAAACAGGTGTAAGTTGGGCTTCTAAAACTCTTTCAACTTTACTTTTTACTATCGCATTGGTTTCACCAAAAAACTGCCTGCGCTCGCTGTGCCCTGCAAGTATCAATGCGGCACCTACCGATGCCAACATTTCGCTTGTTACTTCGCCAGTGTAAGCGCCCTCGCCAGTTGCGCTGCAATTTTGCGCACCAACAAGAAACTTATTATCGGCTGCTTTTACTGCAGTTTCTATGTAAACACTCGGAGGAAAAACGGCAATTTCCGGCAAACCGGATTCCGAAAAATCAACACTCGTCTTCAGAGTATTCAATAAATCGCAGGCAGCATTGTTTTGCAAAAAACTTTTCCAGTTACCTGCCACAAATTTCTTTCGCATGGTGCGAATAAAGCGAAATATCAATCACACCACAACTGCAAGACTCTGTTGCACTATTTCGCCCATTGTATTACACTTCACAAATCCATTGTTTGCGTAATATTCTGATAGTTCATTTTTGAGTGTTTCCACTTTTTCTACCGGTGCAAGTTCTTGCTTTTTCATGGCAGCAAGTAATTTATCTAAGCGAAATGCCGATGAGTTTATTCTGCGCGAAATAAGGGTTCGCTCTTCTTTCTGATATTGGCGAATAGTATCGGTATTCAAAAGCTGACGCACCAATTCTACAATTGGATTGTTTTCTTTAAAAAATTGAGGCATGTATAAATTGCGTCTCCCTTCATAACTCTGTTGGTCGAAATCAATGGCGCGAATACGATACTGAACCTCTTCAAAATCGGGAGTTAAATCGAACACATAATTATACGAACGCATATCGCCCAGCAAACGCACCAAACAGCGCTCATTGAATTTCACAAACTCTTTTGCAACGCGGGTTTTATTCAAGTCTTTTTGCAACAGATTGTTTTGAATAAACTGATCGCCCGGAATGCCGGCAATGTGCTCTTCTACAAGTGTGTTTTTATCGGCATAAAAGTTTATGCGGGCTGGCGAAAGTATATGCTCCAATTCCAAACCATATACTCGCGAAGCATCGGCCTGCTTCACATAAAAATAATCGTAGTTATCGTTGAAGTTGTTTACAATTTTTATGCGAAAGGGATTGCTGTTGCCAAAAGTACAATAGTCCACACGCTCTACATGCAGATGTTCGTGTACTGTTTCATCGCCTTCGGTACGCAAAATGCTGTACATCTTTTTCAATCCATCATGTATGTAAGTAACCTCGGTAGTGTCGTAGAGGGCGGTTTCCCATAGTGTATCCTTGCCTTGTGTGTTGCGCAGCGGAAAACTTTGTTTAAAATATCGCAACTCTTCGTAGGTGAGCGGCAACTGTATTTTACGCCTAAAATTCTGTAGATACTCCCAAAGCATTTCGCTTATAGGATAGCTACGTTTTTTCTTTGAAATTGTCATTGAAGGCAAAGGAACGAAAAGAATTTAGAGTGCAATTGATGGCTGCCTTATCGTGGAAACACATTTAATCGTTTAAATACACTGTTTTCACATTCACAAACTCTTTGATGCCATGCTCGGAAAGTTCGCGCCCAAAGCCACTGCGTTTTACACCTCCAAATGGTAAGCGAGCATCGCTCTTTACAATATCGTTTATAAAAACATTACCTACTTCTATTTCGCTGCTACGCGATAGCGCAAGCTGTTTGTTTTCGGTCCATATCGAAGCTGCCAATCCGTACTGCGACTTATTGGCAAGTAAAATTGCTTCATCAAAATCGTTTACTTCTATTACTGAAAATACAGATCCAAAAATTTCCTCTTTAAATGAAGTAACATTTTCGGTTACATTGGTAATCACTACGGGCGCAACGTAATTGCCATTTTCTTGTGCCTTAAAAGGGTGAAAATGAGCAATAGCGCCATCTTTAATAGAATCTTGAATTTGTTTGCGTACTTTTTCTGCTAAATCCAATCGCGCCAAAGGACCAATTTGCGTATCAGCATCCATAGGCGAACCTACTTTTAGCATATTGACATTTGCAATCAACTTAGCCGTAAACTCTTTGGCTACTTCTTTTACAACCAAAAAGCGTTTGGCGCCATTGCACGATTGCCCTGCATTGATGCTGCGCGATTTGATGGCTCCTGCTACTGCTTTATCAATATCTGCATCGGCAAGTACAATAAAAGCATCATTGCCACCTAACTCCATCACCACTTTTTTTATGTTGCGTCCTGCATTTTCGGCAAGTAAACTACCCGTTGCATCGCTGCCGGTAAAACTCAATCCCGCCACATCGGGGTGAGCCAGCAACTTTCCGGCATCATCATTTGTGAGGTAATAGTTTTTAAAAACCCCATCCGGCAATCCGGCTTCGGCAAATAGTTTTTCTATTGCCGCGGCACATTGAGGCACATTGGGCGCATGCTTTAATATGGTAACATTGCCAGCAGCAAGTGTAGGCACTGCAAACCTAAACACTTGCCAAAATGGAAAATTCCATGGCATTATTGAAAACACCACTCCTAATGGTTCGTAAACAACCATGCTTTTTTGAGCAAGGGTGGACACTTCATACGGTTGCAAAAAGCGCGCGGCATTATCGTTGTAATAACTAAAAGCTGTAAGTGTTTTAGCTACTTCATAGTCGGCTTCGCGCAGTGGCTTGCCCATTTCGAGCGTAATCAATTGGGCAATTGCCTCGCGCTGCTCGTCTAATAGTTTGGCAACACGCATCAATTGCTCCATTCGTTTTTCTACACTCAACTTCCGCCATTGTTTCAAGGCATTTTTTGAAAGTTCAATATCAGGAAAATGATGAGTTGAAAACTCCCGCAACATTTCGCCTGTTGCCGGATTTACAGTTGCGTAAGCCATGATGCAATATTACTGTGTACCAAACAGCTTTTTGTGAAAATAATACAAGCAAATCAAAAAATGATTTACAAAAAAAGCCCGTTCATCTTTCGAGAAACGGGCTTAATCTTTTTTATAAAGAAAACTATACTCTTCTGCGTTTTGGAGGGCGACATCCGTTGTGAGGAATTGGAGTAGTATCATTAATGATAGTAACTTCAATGCCACTTGCATAAATAGAACGGATAGCACTTTCGCGACCGGCACCCGGACCTTTTACGAATACTTCTACTTTGCGCAAACCAGCTTCGTAGGCTACTTTACCCGCCTCGGTTGCTGCTAATTGAGCTGCATAAGGAGTATTCTTTTTAGAACCACGGAAACCTACTTTTCCGGCACTGCTCCAACTGATTGCCTGACCGTTAAGGTTGGCAAAAGTGATGATGATATTATTAAAAGTAGCGTTGATAAAAACTTTACCTTCTGAATCAACTTTTACTACACGCTTTTTAGCTTTTGCCTTAGCTGTTGCTGCGGCCGACTGTTGTTTTGCCATGCTTTCTAATTATTATTTAGTAACCTTTTTCTTGTTAGCAACTGTTTTACGTTTTCCTTTACGGGTACGCGAATTATTTTTGGTTCTTTGACCGCGCAATGGCAAGCCTTTACGGTGGCGGATACCACGGTAGCAGCCAATATCTTGCAAGCGTTTGATGTTTCCTTGCACTTCCCCGCGCAATTCACCTTCAACTTTTATATTGTCGGCAATAAAATTTAAGATACCGTTTATTTGCTCGTCTGTCCAATCTTTCACTTTCGTGTTTGGCTCAACTTTGGCAAATTCTAAAATTCGTTTTGCGGTTGTATAACCGATGCCGAATACGTAAGTGAGTGCAATTTCACCACGTTTGTTTTTTGGAAGGTCTATACCTGAGATACGTGCCATGCTTTATCCTTGACGTTGTTTGAATTTTGGATTCTTCTTGTTAATAATAAACAGAACGCCTTTGCGTCTTACAATCTTGCAATCCGCACTGCGTTTTTTTACTGATGCTCTAACTTTCATTTGCTGTTAGTTTTATTAAATTTTAAACCCGCTTTTATTTATAGCGGAATGTTATTCTTCCTTTATTTAAGTCATAAGGACTCATTTCCAACTGAACCTTATCGCCCGGCAAAATTTTGATGTAGTGCATTCTCATTTTTCCTGAAATGTGAGCAATCACCTCATGTCCATTTTCTAAGCGCACACGAAACATTGCATTACTCAATGCTTCTGTTATCACCCCATCTAGAACAATCAAATCTTGTTTTGCCATGCAATTTTTCCGTTTAAAACAAGTGATTTTTACACTTACTCCCTTAAAACGGGCTGCAAATATAGCAGCATAGTTCAAAGTATAAAATAATTGACAGAAAAATGTTCAACAACCTGCCATATTGCTAAAATAATTAGCATTGCACCCCGTCATACAAGCCAATAATAATTATTTCAACTCGCTTTGAGTAACTCACTTTCGTTTCAAATTTTTGATGTTGCCGATAAAATTCCACTTGAAATTTGGCAAAAAGCGATTCCTCGGCACAATTTGCTGCATAATATACACTACCTGCGGTTGCAAGAAACAAACCAAGGAAACAAGATGCAGTTTTTGTATGCTATAATTAAAGAAGGCGATGAGTTGGTTGGCGCAGCTTACTTTCAGGTAGTTCACTTTACCGGTTCGCAACTTCAAGATTATACAAAGAACTCGGGGAAATTACTGGCATCGGTGCAAAACACAATACTACAATTAGTAGATGTAAGGCTTTTGGTAGGTGCCAATCTTTTTATGAGTGGCGAAAAGGGCATATACTGGCTAAAGGATTTGCCCGAAAAAATTAAAGCAGAAAACTACTGTAAGCTGGTAATACATCTTTTGCAAACAAAAAAATCGTTAAATGGATTTTTGATGACGGATGTTTATGATAGCGATGATGCTTTTTCTAAATCATTTGAGGCGAACAATTTCAACCGAATTTACGAAGAGCCCGATATGATAATGCAAATGAACCCTGCATGGAAAAGTTTTGACGATTATCTCCTCGCACTATCTTCAAAATATCGTGTTCGCGCTAAAAGATGTCTGGTGTTAAGCCAAGCTATTGTGCGAAAAAAATTTTCTATCGAAGAAGCTCAGCAGTTTGACGGGCAACTTTATCAGCTTTATATGAATACTATGAAGCAAGCATCGTTTTCGCTCGCAAAACTTCAACAAGGTTACTTTGCCAAACAAAAAGAGTTGATGCCTGATGCGTACCAAATTTTCGGATACTTTTTAGATGGTAAATTGGTTGGATTCAACTCTTTATTTTGTATTGATGGCAAAGGAGAGGTGCATTACGTGGGGTTGAACTATGATACTAATAAAGAAACCCACCTTTATCAGCGTATGCTGTATGATATGGTTCATTGCGGTATAGAACAAAAGTTACAAGCATTACACTTTGGTCGAACTGCTTCTGAGATAAAAAGCACAATTGGCGCTACACCTGTAAATGTTCATGGATATATTTTGCATAAAAATGCAACTGTAAACCGATTCATTATTAAGCCAATGGCTAAGGCTATAAAGCCAAAGGACTTTGTATTTCGCAATCCATTTAAATAACATAAAAAAGCCTTGCTTTTTGGGGCAAGGCTTTTTCTCTTTGCATATTATTTTTTTTATTCTCTCATCAATTTTAATGTAGTGCTGCCACCATTCAAATCAATTTTGGTAATATAGTTTCCTGAAGGAAGTTGGCTTAAATCTAACATAAGATTGTTTAAGCCATGATACAAATTGTAAGCAGATTGATGAACAACCGCACCAGCAAGATTCAGAATTGTAACATCTGCTTTTCCTTCGGCATTAGCGTTTATTACCAAGTTAGCATCGGCAGCTGCGGGATTGGGTATGAATCTACTCCACACAATTTCGCGGCTTGAAGCATCAGTAATTTTTGCACTTACAATTGGTGTGTATTCACTTGCACCGTCAAAATCTACTTGGCGCAAACGGTAATAGTATATTTTGTTGGCTATCACTTTAGTGTCATCAAAGGTATATTCTACAGTTTCGGCAGTTGTGCCGTTACCATCAACCCAACCAATGTTGCTAAAGTTTGTTCCGTCTTCGCTTCTTTCTACTTCAAAGCCTTTGTTGTTTATTTCGGCAGTAGTTACCCATTCTACTTTTATGGTATTTACAATGCCTGATGCTTTAATGCTTGTAAGAGTTACAGGCAAAGTGTTTCCGCCACCTGTTGCATTGCCTAAAGTAAAGTGGCTGAATGAATTGAATGCACTTGGGTTGGATGTAGAAGTAATTGTGCCTTGGTAGTTTGCAGTTCCAACACCACCAATGTTTATCCAATTGGCTGTGCCTGCCGAATCTTTTACGATGCGCAAATTAGTAGCATCTTGAACCGAATCGCTTGCAAAATAATGTAGGGTAACAATTTGATTGCCCGAAAGGTTTGCATTAGACGGCACCATTGTAGAAGATAAGTAGCGTTTAATTCTCCAGTATCTAAAATCAGATACGCGATCAATTGTTGAAGGGAATGCTTTTTCAAGTTCCACAGCCGACTGGTTGAACAATAAAGATGAGTAAGTATAGCCAATGTTTGATGAATGCGTTACAGTCAACTCCACAGGGCGATAAACACTATCTCTGCCAATTGGGAACGTAAGTAAACGTGTTGTAGTGGCTGTCATCTGGTGGTTTAAAAAACCATTTACAAAAGATGAAGGGCTACCTAAGTTTGCTGTAGCACCATTCAACAATGTCAAAACATTCAATGAATCTGTGTTTATTAAACCACTGGACATAGTTAGGTTTCCGGCCGCGGCAATGTAAACAGGTAGGTTCAATGTAAGTGAAGTGCCAACAGTTTTATTCATCGTCATTCTACTAACTACCGGAATTTGCAATGCATTGCCCGAAAAAACTTGCGAAGAACCGCCTGTAAGAATAATTCTGCCATTTACTCCGCCACTACCAAACAACACTGCACCCGAGCCTGCTGTAGTAATGTTTCTGCTAAAACTTACAGAACTATTGTTTGCAAGATCCAACGCCCCAGAGGCATT
>CAZYXR010000057.1:0-1811 GCA_964650845.1 uncultured Chitinophagaceae bacterium | reverse complement strand
GCCTCAGCAGGGGGAGGTTCTGGTGCGAATTGTCGCCAGTGGTGTTTGCCATACGAAAATCAAAAGTAGAAGCGTTTGTAATACTTGTGGTTCCCATAAAAATGTTACCACCGGCAGAATTATTTACCGTAGAACCTGTTTTTGTAAACTCTACATTATGGTTAAAAGTATTGTTGTTGATGTAAATTTGTGGAGACGAAACAACCACTGGACCATCGAAGGTAGAATTGCGCACAGTAAAGATAGTTGTACCTGCCAAATTAAGGTTCACCGCATTTCTGTTGCCCGATTGTTGAAAATTACGCAACAGCAAATTCCCCCCTGTGTATCCTGAAGAACCAAGAAAAAGATTTTGGTTTGATGCCAAGGTTGATGAGCCATTGTTGTTACCAAAATATGTTCCATTGCCCGATGCGCGACTTACATAAATGTTGCCATTATAGTTTGCAGTTCCAGAATAGTTCATGTGAATGGCAGTAGCGTTTCCTGTACCAGAATTGTTCAAGTGCACATCACCGTTGAAAGTAAAGCTACCGGTGCCATTTTGAAAGCGAATGAAATTAGTGGCACCCGTTCCATTGTTGTTTACCACAACTACACCATCAAAAAATGCGTTTGTATTGTTGCTTTCGCCAAAACGCACGCCTGGGTTTCCGGCAGCCGATGATGTGTTAAAAACAATAACCGAGTCGGCAAAATACGATGTTTTATTGGTGTGAGAATGGGCAAGGTAAAGTACACTACCTCCACTATTTAGCAGGTTCAGCTTATTAAAAAATGAATCAGCCGAAGCACCGCCCATATACATGGCAACACTGCTGCTATTGATGATAGATGCAACCCCATTAAACTTATTGCCACCTGCGCTAATATTTGCAGTAGCGCCAGTTTTTTGAATGTATGCAGAATCTGAGAAAGTAGCACCGCCCAATAAAATTTGAGGAGCAATGAAACTTGCCTTGCCACCAAAGACAGTTTTTGGACCTACCGAAATTGTAGCAGTACCTGAAAAGTTTAATGCTATGGGAGCAGTACCTAACTGTGAAAAGCGAGGCAAAAGTAAACTACCAGCCGAAAAGCCAGATGAACCAACCAATATTGTTTTACCTGCTGCAAGCGAAGCAGCTGCTGTTCCATTAGAGCAAAAACCTATGTTGCCACTTGCAGTATTGCAAACAATAATATTTTCATCAAATACAGTATTTGAGTTTGCTGCCACACTAAAAGTAATACTACCTGAAGAAGTATTGGAAAGTATTACAGAATCGGCAACTGAAGCAGATGAGTTTGCTGCTTCGCAAAATGGAACTGTACCGGCAGCAGAATTGATTACATTAATCTTGCCACCAAAAATATTGTTACCAGTATAAGCCAATCTGATGGAGCTTGCGCCAGAGTTTACTGCTGTAACATCATGGTTATAGATATTGCGGCTCGTTAAACCAAGTAACAAATCTGAAGAAGAAGCATTTTCTACTCTTAGCTTATCATTAAATGTGTTGTTACCATTGGTACGTAACTGGCCCGCTCCGGCTCCACTTGTTTTTGAGATGGTTGTGTAACCATTAAAAATGTTGTTACCCAATCCGGTATTGTTTCCAATTCCGTTTTTTTGAATAAAAGTGGTATCAGGAAAAGTTGCACCGCTAAGTATTATTTGGGGAGCAATCAAACTTACTTTACCACCAAATACAGTATTGGGACCAACGGTAACAGCGGCTGTTGCACCAGTTAAGGTTAATGAAGTTGCAGCAGCACCCGATTGGTTAAAGCGTGGTAAAAGCAATGAACCGCCTGTAAATCCTAAACCT
>CAZYXR010000056.1:4273-20960 GCA_964650845.1 uncultured Chitinophagaceae bacterium | reverse complement strand
TAGCAAGGCTATCGTTTACTTTGCCAAGAAACAAATAACCTGTAGCATCATTGTAAATTTTAAAAACCCTGCCGTTTATGGCATTTGCAGTGTTTAAATAGGCCGCTTTATGAAAGCGACTGTTTTGACTCACCAAATAGATTGATATACCCTCTAAAAATATAAAAAGCAAAAACAGATGATAACGAATAAGAAAGCGAACAATGTTATACATCTTGTTTTGGTATGTTGGGTATCTTAACTCGTATTAAACTATTAAAGTTCCAAAACTAAGTTTCTGAATGCGATTTACAAGTAATTGCAAGTAAAACGGCTGCAAAATCAAGCACATTGATTTGTGGATATTTTATGATGATGAAAATTCATGCTTTTGCCCTACACCCGAATCTGCTTATTTTTTAACTGTGAATTCTTGAATCAACGCTTATATTCGTCCCCGTTTTGCAATTCTCTATCAATCTTGTAGGTAAATCAATTTTTATTGGAGCCGGCCCCGGGGATCCAGAGCTGATAACAGTTAAAGGGCTTCGATACCTGAAAAATGCCGATGTGGTTTTGTACGATAGGCTTGCACCGGCAGAACTACTTTCGTTTACTAAACCCGGTGCAGAATGTATCAATGTAGGTAAAGAATATAAAGGATTAACTGTTCCTCAAAGCACAATTTGTGAATGGATAGTTGAACACGCTTTAAATGGTAAAACTGTAGTGCGGCTAAAAGGAGGCGATGTTAGTTTTTTTTCAAACATCGTTGATGAATTAGAAGCCTGTATTGCAAACAATATTCCATTTGAAATTGTGCCTGGCGTAACAGCCGCAAATGGTTGTGCTGCCTATGCGGGCATTCCGCTCACAGCGCGTGGCATAGCATCTGGAGTGCGCTTTCTTACTCTGCATCAAGTAAATTCATTAAACAACAACACTTGGGCTGAACTTGCCAAAACATCCGACACTTTGGTTTGGTACATGAGCGGCAACACACTTGCCGAAATTGCCAATAACCTTCATGCACATGGTGCAAAAAATTTACCGATTGCGGTGATAAAGAAAGGCACAACACCCGAACAGCAAGTATGGATAAGCGATATACAAACCATTGTTGCCCATTGCCATTTACCACAATTTGTTTCGCCAAGTTTGGTGATAGTAGGAGAGGTGGTGCGGCTTCATCATAAATACAACTGGATAATAAAAAATATACAAACCCAATATAAAGTTTAGCAACACATGCTTGAAGGCGAAAAATTATTGAAATTAAAAACAGCGCTTGCGGATTTTAGCAAAGACGAGTTGCTATGGGCAAGCGGATACGCATTTGCACTTGCGGGCGAAAACACCACACAGCAAGCCACACAACGCAAACCAGTAGTAAATAAAATTACCGTTGCGTACGGTACCGAAACCGGCAATTCCAAAAAAATCGCCCAACAATTAGCAAGTGCTGCAAAAAAATCGGGCATTAGTGTAAAGCAAGTAGCACTCGACCAATATCGCACTACCGATTTAGATAAAGAAGAGTATTTCTTTTTGGCATTGAGCACTCATGGCGATGGCGAAGCACCGGATGCCGCAAAAAAGTTTTACGATTTTGTGTTGAATGGTGCGCCACAACTACCTAAAATGAAGTACTCGGTAATTGCCTTGGGCGATTCGGTGTATCCGCTCTTTTGCAAAGCCGGAGCCGATGTAGATCAGCGGTTTGCAACCTTGGGCGCGCAGCCAATGTTGTCGCGAGTAGATTGCGATGTAGATTACCAGCCCGATGCCGATGCTTGGGTAAACTCGGTAATGCAATTGTTGCTCGAACAGGCTGCTGATGCGCAACCCTTAACTACCCAGTCCGCAGTTGCTAAAAAAGGAAAGCATATCTATTCGGGTATAATTGTAAACAATGTAAACCTTAACGATACTGGCTCGGCAAAAGCAACACACCACATCGAAATTGCAAGCGATGAAACTGTTGATTACACACCAGGAGATTCATTGGCGGTAATTGCACACAACCCTGCTGCATTGGTAAAGCGTGTATTGCAACTAATTGGTGCTACCGGAAGCGAACAAGTAATAGTAAAAAACGAACAAGTGCAATTTGAACTTGCGCTAACCACAAAGTTAAATCTACTGCGATTGCCCAAGCGCGTGTTAGATAAATTTGCCACAGCAACAAACACAAAATCGCAAAATGAGTTTATTGATATTGACGAATTGTTGATTGCCGCCCCACTGCCAAAAGATATGCAACTACAACAATTTGTTGATTTATTAGAGCCAATTGCGCCACGTTATTATTCTATTGCCTCATCTGCCGCGGCTCACAATGGCGAAGTGCATGTGTTGGTTTCGCGTGTTGCCTACTCTTTAAACAACAAACCCAAAGAAGGGCTTGCATCAAATTTTTTAAGCGACCTTCCGGAAGGAACAGCGCTAAGCTTTTTTATTCAAAAAAATGAAGCATTCCGATTGCCGGCAGATGATAAAGATGTTATCATGATTGGTCCCGGCACCGGTGTAGCACCATTTCGTTCATTTGTTGCTGAACGCGACAGCCGAGGTGCCGATGGCAGAAACTGGCTTTTCTTTGGCGACCAACATTTTAAAACTGACTTTTTATACCAAACCGAGTGGCTCGATTATCTGCAAAATGGCGCATTGCATCGAATGGATGTGGCATTTAGTCGCGATTCTAAACAAAAGGTATATGTACAACATAAACTAAAATCGCAGGCAGCAGAAATTTATCGGTGGGTTGCAAATGGTGCATACATTTATGTGTGTGGCAGCAAAGACCCAATGAGCATTGATGTTGAAAATACTTTAGTAGCAATTATTGCCGAAGAGGGAGGTAAATCGAACAACGAAGCACAACAATATTTACAGGCACTCAAAGAAGAAGGACGCTATTTAAAAGATGTGTATTGAAAAGTTTTCGCTTCAAAATTAACCGCCACAAAATCGAATGATTTTCTTAGGTTTGAAGTAACTTACTAAGAATAGAACACACATTACTGCTAACTGCTAAATGAATAAGATACTATTGCTACACGGTGCTTTGGGTTGCGAGGAGCAATTAATGCCCCTCAGCGATTTGCTTACAAATGAATACGAAGTGCTCAACTACACCTTTGGCAGCCACGGGCGCAAATCTGCTATTCAAAAACCTTTTACAATAAATAGTTTGGCAAACGATCTGGCCGATTTTTTGCGCGAGCAACTTATTGAGCCTATTCCTGTTTTTGGCTATAGCATGGGCGGTTATGTTGCATTGTGGCTTGCGCGTCATCAACCACATTTAATAGAAAAGGTTTTTACACTGGGTACAAAAATTAACTGGACAACCGAAACTGTAGAAAAAGAAACCAAATTCTTGGTACCCGAAAAAATGGAAGCCAAAGTGCCGGATTATGCCAAATATTTGGAAAATCTGCATGGAGATAACTGGAAAACTCTACTCGCCAACACAGCCGAAATGATGCACAATTTGGCGCAGCATCACATCACAGTTCAAGACTTTCATCAAATTCATCAATCCGTAGTGCTTGGGCTTGGCGATGGCGATACCATGGTAACGCGAGATGAAACCGAACACACTGCATTGATGTTGCCAAACGGCAAATTTCATTTATTTGAAAACACACTGCATCCAATAGAAAAGGTAAACCCGCAACTGCTGAAAAGAGAGTTGATTTCATTTTTATAGCGAGCGCTTTCTTAACTGTATTATTGCGCTTCAATCTAAAATCGTTGTACGATGAATAATGAAGCCAATGCCTTAATTCACGAAACAAGTCCGTATTTGCTGCAACACGCGCGCAACCCTGTGCAATGGTTTGCATGGAAAGAAGAAGTGTGGCAAAAAGCAACGACAGATGACAAACTTGTGGTGGTAAGTATTGGTTACAGTGCTTGCCATTGGTGCCATGTAATGGAACACGAAAGCTTTGAAGACCACGATGTAGCAAAGCTGATGAATGAGCAATTCATCAACATAAAAGTAGATAGAGAAGAACGCCCCGATGTGGACCAAATATACATGGATGCCGTGCAACTGATTAGTGGCAGAGGCGGCTGGCCACTCAATGCAATTTGCCTGCCCGATGGTCGACCAATTTATGCAGGCACTTATTTTCCAAAAGAAAATTGGAAACAAGTGTTGCGATACTTTGTACATGAATATCAAACGGCTAAGGAAAAGATGCACGAACGTGCCGCAGATATTACTCATGGAATTCGCTCGTTAGATGCAATGGAGCTTCCTGCCGATAAAACTTTTACACAGCAAGATTTGAACACAGCCATTCAAACATTGCTGAACACCATTGATATGCAAGAAGGTGGTAGGGTAGGAGCGCCCAAATTTCCCATGCCTATCAATTTTCGTTTACTGCTCGAAAACTATGAAATTTCAAAAAGTGATGATGTATTGCAAGCTACAACTGTAACATTAGATAAAATGTTGTTGGGCGGAATCTACGATCAAGTTGGTGGTGGCTTTGCCCGCTATAGTGTAGATGCCTATTGGCAGATTCCACACTTTGAAAAAATGCTTTACGACAATGCCCAATTGGTATCGTTGTACGCTCAAGCATATCAGGCTACCAAAGACCCAAGTTATAAACGCATTGTGTATGAAACTTTAGAGTTTATTGAACGTGAATTGACGGGAGATAAAGGGAATTTCTATTCGACATTAGATGCCGATAGCGAAGGCGAGGAAGGAAAGTTTTATGTGTGGAGTTGGAATGAGTTGCAGCAACATTTAGGTAATGAATTTGATGCATTTTGTCAAGTATTTCATGTTTCTGAATCAGGAAATTTTGAAGGCAGTAACAACCTCATCAGAATAAGCAAGCAGGCATCAAACTCCATAGGTATAAATAAATGGCGCACAAAGTTGCTGAATGAAAGGAGCAAAAGAATTCGCCCGGGTTTAGATGATAAAACGCTTACATCTTGGAATGCCCTGATGCTAAAAGGCTATGTAGATGCTTACAATGCATTTGGTGAAGTTTCTTTTTTGAATACAGCAATCGCCAATGCAAATTTTATAGTAATGCATCAGCTAAAAGAAGATTACAGTCTGTTGAGAAACTATAAAAACAATACATGTAATATATCAGCTTTTTTAGATGATTATGCTTTGGTTATTGATGCCTTTATTGCTTTGTACGAAAGCACTTTTAACGAGCAGTGGCTCACAAATGCACAAAATATTGTGGGTTATGTTTTTGAAAACTTCTTTGATGATGCGCGCAATATTTTCTTTTACACCAACACAAAAGATACACCGCTCATAGCCCGCAAAACCGAAACATCCGATAATGTTATTCCTGCATCAAACTCCATTATGGCAAAAAACTTGTATCGCCTTGGTTTGATAATGGATAACAACAGATATACCGAAACTGCAAAAAGTATGTTGTTGAATATGAAGGCAAACGCTTTGCAGCATACTTCTTTTTATGCCAACTGGGCTGCGCTGATGCAGCAGGTTATTTTCGAGCCTTTTGTGGTTGCCGTATGTGGCAGTAATGCTTTAAATATTAGAAAAGAGTTTGGCAATTATTTTTTGCCACATTGCATTTTTATCGGCAGTAACACTTCAAGTAAGCTGCCATTGCTGAAAGATAAAACCATTGGTAGCACAACGCATATTTATGTGTGCCGAAACAATACCTGCGGCTTACCTGTGCAAAGTGTGGAAGATGCTTTGCAGCAGATGAAAGGGTAGCACTTCAAGAGACCACAAAGTGAAAAATATCTTGTCGCACGCTATCACTGAATGGTGTTAAGGAATGTTTGCTTGCATAGCCGCATTAAATCTTTTTCATAATCAACACGATAGTATTGTGATGGGAAGAAAAAGAATTCTAAATCTTCTTTCCATTGTAACTCATATTTGAAATTACTTTTTTTAGGCGAAAATAATATTCTGCCTCTGGATGTGTGAAATTGCACGGCCATATTCTGTTGGTAAGAAACCGTTTCTTTCGAAGGATATCTTCTGGTAAAAACAATAAATTTGAAGTATTAGAGTCGTTAATTTTACAAGAATAAATATAACCAAACATGGGATCCACTACAATAGCTTTGTTTGATTGGTGCAGAAACACAATACATACGGTATGGTCAATGCCGTAGCCCATAGATGTGTCCATTGAGGCTATTGCTGTCCTTACATTAGGTAAATACATTTTCAAAAAAAGCTGGACAAACAAAGCGTATTCACCACACATCATTGTCAATCTCCCATTTTGCGCAGCAACGAGAGCTTGTTTTAATCTTTTCTCTGTAATCTGATATTGTTTGTCAGTTAATCCAGTATCAATGTAATATTGAGGAGCATTGGTGTAAAGAAACGCACATAACTTATAGAGTTCTTTTTCTAAAGAATCTTTTTGTGAAATTTTTACTTCGTTTGGTTTGTTTTTGTGCTTTCCAATTTGAACAAATCCAGCACAGGTATCATTAGGACGAAAGAATCCCTTTGAGCTAAGTTCATTCACTATAAGCGAGTGTGTATCCTTAGTAAAATAACGCATCAACTCGGTCGTACTCCACGAGTATTTTGGATGGGAATTTTGAACTTTAGTCTTTTTTTCTTTGTCAGAAGCACGACATAGAAATACAAAAAATACGTAGAATAAAAGTTGAATTATTTTCATTAAATGAAGCAATAAGAAATTATGGGCAATAAAATGTAGAATTAAAATTGGCAGATGTCCACATACTGTCTAAAACATATTTAGTATGATTATCATTAAAACGAAATACTATAGTGCTTAATATTTCTTTATTGTCATTGGTCATTACATTAACTTTCATTTCATTGCTTGTGTATGACACTGGTTGTGATGGATAATTTGAACTAATGCAGTTAAAAAAACGAATGGCCAACAAATTGATGCTATCGCTTATTGCTCTTTCAGAAGATGGCAAATCGAAAATAGTACGTAGTTTTACTTTTGCTCTCTCCGAAACTTCAAAGGTTATTTTTTGTTGCGAGGAAAGTATTGACAAGATCGCGGTTGTGTGTTTGTTTGCTATTCTTACATGATTGAAAATAGTTATGCTAACTACAAATACGATTATTGCACCCAAATACCTCATGAGTTATTAATTTATCTTGAAAATAGTATCTCCCATCAAGCGAACTTCATTAACATAAAAATAGCGTTCATAGGCTTGATTCCAATACTCTGGTTCTCTATTTGATTCAATATCTGGTCCATAATGGATGCTGTTTGGTTTTGCTGACAATGTATCTATTATGGCAACTTTCCAACTACCATCATTGTGTTGCCTTGCATCTTCTATTATGGCGTACCGTTTATTCATTTCTTCACTATGCTTACGGAGAATATCTGCGTTGTATTCATCTCCAATTAAACGGATATTGGTATTTCCTAAAAACAGTCCCATAGTTATTATTAAGAGTGATAAAAAACTAATCCATTGGTTGTTTAACTTAGGTATCTTACCTAAAAAGAATGGCAAAAAAAGTGTTAGACACAAAATCACCCCTGTTCCGATAGAAGTATAAACTCTGTGAGGAAAATTAGTTTCAACACGCCCTGCCGGAATGTAAAATCCCCATGTCATCAGATATATGGTAACGATACATAGAGTGAAGAGTACAACTTGTTGTTTTATATTGAGCTTCAAAAATGGTATAGTTTTTAAGTTCAATAATCCAGCCGCAATCAAAAAAATAACGGGAATAACCACACCATTACCCGCAAACAATCGCAAGAATTCACCTGAAAAATGAGCAACGCTGTTTTGTAAAATATCCCAGTAACCAATATCTTCCTTAACAGGCGTAAAGTCTTTCCAGCGTTGCAATATACCTGGCGAAGAAACAAACAGTAGAACCGAACATAAAAGTGTAATGATAATAGGAATATGATACGTAATGCTAACCTTATTCTTTTTTACATCGAGGTAGATTAAATAGCAAACTGTTATAACATTTAACACCAAAAACATTTCGTTGATGCCGATAGCTAAAAACAAAAACAGATTGCTGAAAAAATAGTAAGCGAGTTTGTATTTTACACCTACAATAAATCGCAAAAAAGAACCCACCCACAAAAACCAAAAAATCCAACTATAGAAATAGACAAAAGAACTTACCATCCAATATAGTTCATGAACTAAAGAAGAACTTAAAGCTAGGCACATTTGTAAGACTAACCCTGAAAATAGTAGATTGTTGTACCATTTCGCTGGTTTAAAAATAATAGAAATGAAAAAATAGAAAGCAAGCGCAAAAAACAGCATAGAAAACATTGCCATATATTTATGGTATTCTAACAGATTCCACGCTAAAGGATTTAAGCCGTGTAATACATTTGTAAAATACCTGCCGTCATAGGTTAATAAAAGGGACATAGTGGATATAAAAATACCTTCGTTTCGAGCAGTTCCGGCCAATGAAAAATCTTCAGCATTGGGATGACTGAAGTACGCTCCAATAAAAAGTAGCGTGTAGCCTGCGAGAAGAATCACTAAAAATAAAGCAATATTTACAATCTTTAGAAAGTTATCTGTTTTGTTCACCTCTCAATTTTTTTACGATGAAGTCGTTCAAAATTACGAAAATACAACACATAGTATGCTAAAACTATAGCACTCAAAAGTTATACTGATTGTATAAAAAAATCATTCTGCTATCGATTTCACTTCTTAATAGTAATTGGGTTTATTGCCATTAAGCTAGCTGAATTTTCTGTAACTTACCATCATAATGCAGGCAAGCTGTACAAAGTTCTTTAATTTGATTGTTAAAGCTAAATTAAATCTCCGCTTGCTTCGATGAACAAGCTTGTAAGGGTTGAGAAAAACAATAGTTCTCGTTTATCTCAAAAATCCTTCCATTCAAACAAAATCTTTACTCCGGCTCGGTTACTTCTTCCTCCTTGCTTTTTTTCTTTTTCTTTTTTGTTTTTTCAGGCACATCCTCGGTAGTTACCCCATCTGTTGCCGCAGGAGCATTTTCCTGAGGCTGTGTTTCTACTTTAGGTTCAGTTTGTTTTTCTTCTGTTTTTGGCTGCTCTGCTTCGGGTTGAGATTCGGCAGGCGCGGCAGATTCTTCCTTCACCTCGTTGGTATATTTCTGCCTTCTACCGGCAGGTTTTTTAGGTTGTTCTTCTTGAATTTTTTCTTGCGCAGGCGCATCGGCAGGGTTAGCATCATTTTGCACAGGCTGTAGCTCGGTAGATGGTGCTTGCTCTTGAGGAGCAGGAGTTTCTTCAGTTTTTATCTCATTGGTGTATTTCTTTCTGCGACCAGCAGGTTTTGGTGTTGCAGGTTCGGCAGCACCATCTACACCGTTGCCAGGAGTTGGTGATGCGGTAGCAGGCGTTTGTTTTTCTTCGCCATCGCCTTGTGGCACTTGTGGGTCAACTGGTTTTGGTTTTGGTTTCGGGCGTGGCGCTTCATCGGGTTTTTCGCCTGCTGCTATTTGCTTTTCGCGCATCCTATCCAAAAAATCTTGACGGTTAGCAGCCGAGCCAATTACATAGCGGTAGAACTTTCCGTTCTCGCCTTTTATTACGTTTTTACCGCTTGGCATCAATGCGCCAATTTGTGTGGCAAATACATCATAAGAACTTAAAATACCCAACACACCGCGTGTGTATTCAAAATAAAACCACTCGCTGGCTCCTGTGCGGATGTGAACGTTCATATAATCGGAACCTTGGCGGTAGCCCAGTTCAATAAAGCCATCTACTTTTTTATGAATTTCTTTTGCACCTACATATGATAAACCAAATTTTCCGGTGCTGCGCAGTGTGCCATCTTCTCTATCAAAAACAAAATTCACCCCTGTAAACACAAGGTTGTGAATGAACTCTTTCGGGCGTTTAAATATTCCTACTTTATCATATTCTTTCATTATGGCATCATCCTTTTTGTCATCGCACAGTTGTGCCAATTGTTTTTTGAATCTATCGCCTTCATACGAAACATCATTGTTATCAATGTTATCGGCATACATTATTTGCGCCAATTTTTCATCTAACTCTTTGTTGGTGCGCACGTCAATACCCAAGGTGGTGTTAAACAAGAATGTGCCTTTTTCTAAGTTGTTTTCTACATCGCCTACCATTCTAAAACCAAGTGTGCCATAATCTAAACCAGGGGTAAACTCACCTTCGCCATAAATAACTCCGGTTGCATCGTTGTAGCGCAAAACATTTCCTTTCGGATTCATGTCTAATATTTTCTTTTCATCGCCAAACGAATACTCATTCTTTTTTGCATCGTGAAAAACAATACCATCTGCACGCAAAATCACAGGGTCGGTAAGGTTTTCTTTTACCGAAAGTAGGTTTGAATACAAGTGAATTTCTTCGGCAGTTTTTGCGCAGCTGATTCCTGCCACAACCGGTGTGCCTGTGGCATCTTTCGATTCTGCTTTGTAATGAATTTTCAACTGCTTAGGGTTGATGGTATCTTCAAACGAAAACTCCGATGGTTCAACGCTGCTGTTTTGATAAGTAATTTTTGAAACTCCTTTAAATATCATAAAAGGGTTTTGCGAATACATGCTCGCTTCGCCACTAAAAGTTACGTTTGGATACAACACAAATTTCAAATTTTCATCTATTGGTCCTTTTGATGAAAGGTGATATTCTTCTTCTTTGTTTCTGCGCTCTCCAACCACAGTTTTCTTTACACTAATGTCATCAAAAACAATAGTCTGTTCGGGAGTGTTTAATGCTTGATATTTATACTCGCCACTGCCGCGCAACTCGGCTTTGCTGATAATATCCAAAGTAGCCTTAGTGATTTTATGTGTGCCGCTTATAGTGTCGGAAATGATAGTAGCATTATGCAGCGTACGCATTTTTGCTTCTGCTTCAATAACCACTTTGCCCGAGTCGGGGATGATGCGCGAATCGGCAACAATAATTTCTGGAATTTGCTCTACTTGTAAAATGGAGTTCAACAAATCATAAGTGGCACGTTTTGCAATAAAGCGCAATCCTTTTTGTCCTTTGTTTAGTGAGGTAAAATACTCTCCGTTGCTGCCTTGCGGTGCTTTAAATTCAAGAATGTGTTTGTCAATATCCCATCTAAAATCGGGTATCAAAGTATTGTATTGATTGTAAGCAAACTCGGTTGGCACACCTTTTAAGTTGTTGCTGAAATTTCCTTCGCGCTTGGCAAAATCAACTTTCGATTTTACGTTTTCTGAAAGGAATGCTGTTTCCGCTCCATCGGGTGTTTTAATACGCAGCAAAGAAGTGTCGGCACCCAAATCTTCGGTTTTAAAATAGAATTGATTGGAAATAAGATTTGCCTCATTCCAGTCCAAAGTGCCATCGCCAAACAAGCCTTTGTTGGTAAGCAACAAATTTCCTTTCAGTTGTGTTGATTTGCCATACATGGCAAATGGCGTTTCGGTCATGCGGGCATACATGCTATCGGCCTTGCTTTTCCAAAATATATCAACGCCCACCGATTGTACATCGGGTGTCATTACACCAGTTTTGGTGGCGGCAATAGTAAAAGAATCTGTTTTAGCCAAAACCGAATCGGGATAGAACCGAATGTTTGATGAAGTAAATGCAGCAGTGCTGTGTGTGATAACGCCATCGCCTTTTAAGCCACCGTAATCTAAGTTGATTGCACCTTTGTAATTGCCTTTGTCTTTAAACAATGCCAAGCCTTCTTTTGGAGCTTCGGTTTTAAAACCAAGCGACATGTCATCCTGCAATTTCAAATCTTCGCTTATGTCAGGAAATATACCACCACTCACCAATTTCCCTTTAAAGTCGAGCACTGTTGGTTCAAGGTTATTCAAGCTATCTATTTGAAATGGCTCCACTTCAAAAAAGAAATCTTTTTTGCTGTATGCACCTTTGTTTTCGGTAGAATCTTCGTAATAAACAAATGAAGAACTTTTGGTTGTAATGCGCGGAAACTGATGCAGTCTCGACCGCCCCGATTTATTTATTGGTGCATCTACTTCCAGCAATCCTTTTAGGTTTTCAAGTTTTGAACGTAGTGGTTTTAATAGTGGTTTACCTTCTTCATCCAGCTTGTCGCCATCGGGTACAAACATCATTAACGAATCTACTTTTGGCAATGTAACTTTAAACGTGTCGTATTCAAAAGCGTGATTTTCACCCGAAATATCAATACGCCCGGCAATGATGGTTCCATCTAAAAGTAGGTCGCGGTTTTTTTGAAGTTTCACCGATTTCTTGCGCGGAAAGAACATCACATTTGCTGTATCACTTATCGGAATCAAACTAACGCCTTTCAACTCCATATCGGCATTGTTGATGTCTAAAAAATCAATACCACCGGGCGATACAGAGCGCACTCTTATAATATCGTAGTCTGTTTTTTTGGCATTGGCAAGCACGTACATATCTGTTTTTTCGCGCACTTTAATCATGCCTGTTTCTTGCTCGTAAATAATAAAGCCTTGTTCTACCAATTTGTAGAGTAGGCTTCTTATTTGTACTTCGGTAAGTTTAGGGTCAATTTTTTTAGCGTAGGCTTCGGCCGAAACTTCATCGGTGCCGGTTTGGTTTTTTAACACGCGCAAAATTGAAAGTGGTTCGTAATTTGCTACGCCTTGCATTTGGCGTATTCTGTCTTTATTGAAGTAGTTTGTGCTTTCGTAGTTTGCCGGATTTACACCTACGCCCGAAAGAATTTTGAATTGCAATCGCGAAGAATCTAAATTCCATAAAATGGCATCGGTTTCAAATTCATATTGATGATAAGAGTCTATAAACCGCGATCGCCCGATAGCTGTTTCGCCCCGCAAAACTTTTACTTCGCGTGTATCTACACGGTAATTCAAATTTACCGATGGATGGTAAACGGAATCTTTGCCGAAGTAAATAACCATTTCGGCTTTGGTGGCACCCAGCTCTTTGTCGCGAATAATCAATATATCTTTTGAGTAAGCGCGCATTACCACACGTTTGCCATCGCGCGAAAAGAAATTGAAGCCCGCACTTTCGCCATTGGAACTAAAACCAACCACTTTGGTTCCCCAAAAATTGAAGCCTCCAAAATAATCAACGTTTGGCGCAACTTGGTTTAACACAATGTTATTGTCGTACGATTCAAATTTCGGGTATTGCGAAGCCGAAGAATCGTTGTTGAATATGAGCTTGTCAATGTATTTGCCTTGTAATGTTTTCTTTAGGTAATTGGTGTTGGTAAACGTTACCGAATCGGCAGTAAAGCCAAACGATGCAAGATTGACGGTGTAATTTTTTAACTGGCAAAAAACTTTGTTTACATCTTGGCTCGAACGTTTCCAATCGGTTCTTCCGTTTTTACCCTCAAACTTATTTTCGACAGGATAATAGTAGCCGGATGTATTGTACACTTGGATGGTATCGCTTGAAATGAATCCGTAGAAGCGGGTTGGTGGAATCTTCAATCTTGGTTTGCCATCTATATACTCCAGTTTGCAATCTGTTGCATCAACTTTCCATGTTTTTGCTTGCGAAATATGCAGTGCGTTTGATTCAAAATAGAACTTAGAAAACTCTAAGTATGAAGTAAACTCTCTATTCTCGCCACGTTTTAAATTGCGCAGCATTTGGTCGCACACATCATCCCAATCGTTGAACAAAGTTGCAGGTTTGCCACTGTTTGCAAATGCAACTACTGCATTGATGTAATTTACAAATGGGGGAGAGGCGGGCATGTTTCTTTCGCGCATCACATTGGCTGTGGCTGCCATGTATTTTAATTGGTCTTCGGTAATTTTGCCCTCTTTTAAAACTTTTTGAAATGCTTCGGTAGCAATTTTGCAATCGGGCAGGCCGTTGATGTTCATGAATGCTACCACATCTTTCGCAAATTGATTAGGGTCGGTAGAAAACTGCGCGTTGTTTTGCGACTTAACGAAAAATGGAAACAGGATAAAAATTACAATCAAATTCCTCATGCAATAAATTTACTTTTTGCTTTGATACTAAACAGTTTAAGCGGTTGAAAATAGCATTACTTTAGAAAGAGAAAAACGAACTAATGCGAAATGCAGTTTTGGCTGCATTGTGCCAAACTAAATTCGCTCGGCAATATCGTATTCATTGCGGTTGGTGGCGCTGCGCGAAATAAGTTCGGCAAGAAAGCCGGCAAGAAAAAGCTGCACACCAATTACCAGCATTACCAAACCGAAATAAAACAAAGGGCGCTCGGTCATTCTATACGCTGCAAATGCAAGTTTTGCAATAGAAAGATACAGAGAAATGCAAAACCCTATGAAGAAGCAAAGCACACCCAAGCCGCCAAAAAGGTGCATTGGCCGCTTGGCAAATCCGGTAATAAATGATACACTTAGCAAATCGAGAAAACCAAAAAGGAAACGCTCTAAACCAAATTTGGTAACACCGTATTTGCGCGCTTGATGTTGCACTACTTTTTCGCCAATGTTGCCATAGCCTGCTCGCTTTGCCAGCACCGGAATGTAGCGGTGCATTTCGCCATATACTTCAATGCTTTTTACAACATCATTTTTATAAGCTTTCAACCCACAGTTAAAATCGTGCAATTGTATGCCGGTTACAAGGCGTGTTGCTCCGTTGTACAATTTTGTGGGAATGGTTTTTGTAATAGGGTCGAAGCGTTTTTGTTTCCAGCCGCTCACCATATCAAAACCATCATCGGTAATCATTTTATACAATTCGGGAATTTCCTCGGGGCTGTCTTGTAAATCAGCATCCATAGTAATTACCACATCGCCACTTGCAGCGGCAAAGCCATTATGCAATGCAGCGCTTTTGCCATAATTTCTTCTAAACTTTATTGCCTTGTAATTGCTGTGTTGGGCTACAAGTTTTTGTATCACTTTCCACGAGTCATCGCGGCTGCCGTCATCTACCAGCACCACTTCGTAGGTATAGTTATTGGCTTGCATCACACGGTCTATCCAAGCCGAAAGTTCGGGCAGCGATTCTGCTTCGTTTAAAAGTGGTACAACTACAGATATATTCATTTATGCTTCAGGGTTTGTTCTGTCGTTTCTTCTTACAAAAACTGCTATCAACAAAGAAAAAACTATGCCTACACCTGTTGATGAAAGGAATCTGATGCCTTGCGAGTTTAGTGTAGGTGTGTAATCTGTTGCTTTTATAATTTTTAGTTGCTTTTCTATTTGGTCTTCGGGTGTATTGAATTTCTCCATCAATTCGGCAGTTTTTTCTAAGGTGGCTTCTTTTACCACATCTACTAGTGCAGGGTCAATAAACTTGAACATTACAAAGCCGAACGAATCAATTAAGAATGAGCCTAAAAATGCGATGATGAAAACTGCGAGAAATGCCTGCCCAAAACTGGTGAAGCCGCCAATTTCTTTACGGTAGGTGATGCCGCCAAATACCATACAGAAAATAAGAATAATATATAGCGAAAGTGTTACTAATGATGCCAGCAATGCGGCATCCATTAAATAAATCAACACATAGCCTGTTATCATTAGCAGGCCTGCTATGATGCCATATTTTATTGGTGTAGAATACTGCATTCTTTTAAAGTTTATGTAGTTAAATGATGCGATAAATATGCAACTCCGTTGTTGATAATTCCTAATGCCTTACCCACAAGTTGTTCACCTACAAATGGTGAATTTTTTGAGCGCGATTGAATATCCTTTGCTTCAAATGTCCATTTATAATTTGGTGCAAACAAAGTTACATCGGCAGTTGAACCTTCTTTAATGACATTGGTTTTTATGCCAAGAATATTGCGCGCATTGCTGCTAAAAAGCGCCACCAAGTGTTCTACATCTATATGTTCGCGCAGTTGGGTATTGGCTACGGCAAAGGTGGTTTCTAAAGATTCAATACCAAAGTCGGCTTTGTCAAATTCCAGTTTTTTGCACTCCTCATCTTGTGGCCTGTGTTGCGATGTAATAGTATCTATTGTGCCATCTTTTATTGATTTTACTATTGTATCGGTTTCTGCTTTGGGGCGCAGTGGCGGATTCACTTTCCAGTAAGTATTGTATGCTGCTACTGCTTCATCGGTAGCCCAAAGGTTGTAGGCATTTACCGATGCTGAAACTTTTAAGCCTTTTTTCTTGGCTGCTTTAATAAGTTCTGCCGATTTTTTTACCGATACATCTAAAAAGTGTAATCGCGATTTGGCATATTCCAACACATATAAATCGCGGGCTATTGCAATTTCTTCGGCAAAGGCTGGCATGGCAGGCAAGCCTAACTGCGTACTTACTTTGCCTTCGTGCATAGCACCGTTTTTTGCTATGCTTTTATCTTCGGGGTGCAACATTACCAAGCCGTCAAACGCTTTTACATAAAGTAATGCGCGCTCTACCATGCCTGCGGTTGGCGAAGTTTTTAACCCATCCGAAAAAGCCACCGCACCGGCATTATACATATCATATAAATCTGCAAGCTCTTTGCCCTCGCAGTTGTGTGTTAATGCGCCAATCGGTAAAACATTTACAGCATTGCCTTTGGCTTTGCTCAATACATATTCTACTAAGCTTTTTGATTGCAATACCGGCTCGGTGTTGGGCATTACACACACGTGGGTGTAGCCCCCTGCAGCAGCGGCTTTACAGCCGGTTTCGATAGTTTCTTTGTTTTCAAAACCGGGGTCGGCAAAAAATGAATTCATGTCAACCCACCCAAGACTGACGTGCAAATCGGTGAACTGTACTTCTTGGTGTTTTTGTGTGTTT
>CAZYXR010000056.1:0-4183 GCA_964650845.1 uncultured Chitinophagaceae bacterium | reverse complement strand
TGTGTGTTTTTAATATTACTGCCAATTTTCTTAATTACACCATCCTCAATCAACAAGTCTTTTACTGTGTTGTGATGTGCAGAACCGGTGTCTATAATTTTTGCAGAGCGAATGATAATGTTCATGTAGCGTATTGTACCGGAAATCAAAAATAGAAATGCAAATGATTTTGTGATAGAAATGTTTGAATAGAAATAGTGAGAACTTTTAAGATTGCCTCGATTAGCAAGCTACGCTTGTAGTGGTGATAGTTGGTGATGCAAAAAAATTTAGGCCATTGCGCAACGCTGCACAGCGAAGGAGAGCCAATAAAAAAACTCATAACACCTTCGTGGTTTTCTAATTCAAACCATGAAAAAGCAATATTTTTTTTGCCTGAATGAGTTCATTGTTTAGCTGCAATCGGTTGAAGTTTTGAGTTCATTTGCTGTGGTGGGATGAAAAAAACGAATTGGCAATGCCCATTTTAACTGTGGAAAACAACACTAAACTTTCAATAGGCAAGTTGCATCTTAGCAACCATGAATAATAAGGTATTTTTCTGCACAGTTGTATTGGCATTTTTAAGTTTTCAATTTTCAGTTTCGCAGGTAGTTTCATACGATAGGGCTTCAAAAAAAAGTAAAGACCTTTATGATGAAGCATATAATGCCACAGCAACAGGGCGTTCTAAAAATGCCGTTGATTTATTAAAACAGGCAACCAATAATCAATCGGGTTTTATTGATGCTTGGTATTTGATGGGCGTGCTGCAATTAGAAAACCTGCGCGACTATCAGGCAGCAGTAGTATCGCTCGAAAAAACTCATCTGTTGAATCCCGATTTTAAAAGCGAATTGTGCTATCAGTTGGGGCGCGCTTATTTTTATAACCAGCAGTACGAAAAAGCCAAAGAAGCATTGAATCGCTGTAAGGGCAAGCAACTTTCGCTGCAAGACGAAATGCAGGTGAACCAGTTTTTGAAAAGTGCCGACTTTGCAGTGGTAGCCATTCAAAACCCCAAGAAGTTTCAACCAAAAAATTTAGGACCTGGCGTAAACACATACACCGAAGAGTTGATGCCTACCATTACTGCCGATGAACGCTATTTATACTTTACTCGCATGGATAAAAGTGGCTACATGCTCGAAGAAAATGTTTATGTAAGCCAAGATTTTAAAAGCACTTGGGATTCGGCACGAATGGTAGAGTCGCCCATTAGTTTATATTCATACAACGATGGCGCTACTTGCATTTCGCCCAGCGGCAAATACTTGTTTTTTACCTCGTGCGAGCGCCCCGGTGGCTATGGCAACTGCGATATTTGGTTTGCCGCTAAAAACGAAACTGGTTTTGAAAAACCACGAAATATGGGTGGTAAAATCAATACGCCAGGCAAAGATATTCAACCAAGCATAAGTGGCGATGGGCGCACGCTGTATTTTGCCAGCAACCGCAAAGGTGGGTATGGCGGTTTAGATATTTGGATGAGTACGCTGCAAGAAGATTACACTTGGAGCGAACCTCAAAACCTGGGACCAATGATAAATACGCAATTCGATGAAGAAAGACCATTTATCCACCCTGATGACAATACACTTTATTTTAGTAGTGATGGCTTGCCGGGTTTTGGAGCCAGCGATTTTTTTGTAACAAAAAAATTGCCGAATGGAGAGTGGGGAAGACCTGAAAATCTTGGCTATCCCATCAACGGCCCCGGTGATGAAATCGGGATTATCATTACTGCCGATGGTCGCACCGCTTACTTTGCCAGCGATAAAGCAGGAGGTTTTGGTGGCATGGATATTTACAGCTTTGAAACTGACGACAGCTACAAGCCGAATTATGTAACCTACGTGAAAGGCAGAGTGTACGACAGTGATTCTAAAACATCTTTGAAAGCAAACCTGCAACTAATTGATGTGGAATCGGGCAAGATTTATACAACCCTAAGTAGTGATAATAAAGGCGAGTTTTTGGTAACATTGCCCGCAGGTAAAGACTTTGCCTTAGAAGCAATGAAAGAAGGATACTTGTTTCACTCGCTTCACTTTTCGCTAAAAGATGTAAAGCAAGGCGAGCCATTTAATGTAAGTGTGCCTTTGCAAAAAATAAGAGCAGGGCAAACCATTGTGTTGAATAATGTGTTTTACGAATCCAATAATTTTACGCTAAAAAAGACATCGCAATCAGAACTCAATATCCTTATTGATTTGATGACTAAAAACCCTACCTTGAAAATTGAAATTGGAGGTCATACCGATAACACCGGAACCGAAGCAAACAATAAAACACTTTCTGAAAATCGCGCCAAAAGCGTATTCGATTATTTGAAAAGCAAAGGCATAGCCGAAGATAGAATAGCATACAAAGGCTATGCCTCGCTAAAAGCAATTGCAGATAACAGCACTGAAGAAGGCAAAGCCAAAAACCGCAGAACCGAAGTGCTGGTTGTGGGAATTTAAGATTTAATTTGCATCAATACATCATCATGGCATCTTACATCACATTACTTAAAATCAAAACATCGTACATCAATAAATCTTAAATACAATGGCTTATTGGCTAATAAAATCTGAACCCGGCACTTACTCTATAGATGAAATGCAAAAGGATAAAACGACCTTTTGGAGCGGAGTGCGCAATTATCAAGCACGCAACAACCTAAAAGCAATGAAGAAAGGCGATAAATGCCTTTTTTATCATAGCGTTACCAACCCTAGTGTAGTAGGAATTGTAGAAGTAGTAAAAGAACACTACCAAGACCCTACTACCACCGAAACTGCTTGGGTAGCGGTAGATGTAACTTTTAAAAAGAAACTGAAAAATCCTGTACCTTTGGAAGACATCAAGGCAACTCCAAAACTGGCGCAAATGGTTTTGGTAAAAAGCAGTCGTTTGAGTGTGCAACCCGTAACGAATGAAGAATTTGATTTTGTGTTGAAAATGGCAGGTGAATACAAGTAGGTAGTAAAGGAAATAAGTATTTAGACGTAAGACAATACAAATGAAGATGAAATAGGAGAGGATCTGTTTAAATCTAAAATCACAAAATCATAAATCTTAAATACCAAAGTGGCATATAAAGAAAAAGAAATAGAGAAACTTTATTACAGCATTGGCGAAGTAGCAGAAATGCTATCGCTCACGGCATCTCAAATCCGCTACTGGGAAAGCGAATTCACCAATCTGAAGTTAAAAAAAGATAGAAAAGGTAATCGTCTTTTTACAAAAGATGATATAGAAACCCTAAAAGCAATTCTACATTTGCTTCGTGAAAAAGGCTACACTATAGAAGGCGCAAAAGCGCACTTTAAATCGGCTGGCAAAATGGCAAAACAAAACTTTCAAGTATTAGATAAACTGAAAGATGTAAAGAAGTTTTTAGAGGAGTTAAAAGAGCAGCTTTAGCTATCCGGCACTTACCACCTTTAAACCTACAATTGAAGCGATTAGCGTAAAAATAAAAAACATGCGCCAAAAATCTGTTGGTTCATTAAATAAGTAAATACCTAACAAAGCAGTACCTACTGCACCAATACCGGTCCAAACGGCATAAGCAGTACCCAATGGCAAGGTTTGCGCTGCTTTGTAAAGTAAACTCATGCTTACAGTAAGGCAAAGAAGAAAACCTGCAAACCAAATTGCAGTAGCATTACCCGAGCTTATTTTAGCTTTTCCTAAACAGGTAGTGAAGCCAACTTCAAATAATCCGGCAAGAATTAGTAATAGCCAGTTCATTACACTTTATACATTAAACATAAAATGCACCACATCGCCATCTTGCACCACATACTCTTTTCCTTCGCTGCGCAGTCTGCCCGCATCTCTCGCAGCCGATTCTGAACGATAAGTAATGTAATCGTTGTAGCCAATTACTTGCGCACGAATAAATCCGCGTTCAAAATCTGAGTGAATAACCCCAGCTGCTTGTGGTGCTTTGGTGCCTTTATCAATAGTCCAAGCACGCACTTCTTTTTCGCCAGCTGTAAAGTAGGTTTGCAAATTCAGCAAACGATAAGCTGCTTGTATTAAACGGTTTAAGCCGCTTTCCTTCAAGCCCAAATCATCTAAAAATGCTTGGCGGTCTTCGGCACTTTCCAATACGGCAATTTCACTTTCAATAGCGGCCGAAATAATTACAACCTCTGCATTTTCATCTACTACGGCTTTGCGCACCAGTTCTACAAAGTGGTTGCCATTT
>CAZYXR010000055.1:20078-21604 GCA_964650845.1 uncultured Chitinophagaceae bacterium | reverse complement strand
CTCGTGTGCGCTTAGGTTTGTCTTCTGCATCGCTTTTTACTGAAGGATTTTCAGCAGATGTTTCCGGGCTTGCGGCTTGAATGTCAATGATTTTAAGAATCAAATCCTGTTTTTCAAGTTTGTCTGAATTTTTGATTTTCAGTTTTTCTGCTACTTCTATAAGTTCAGGCAGAATCATGTCATTCAATTGAAGAATGTCGTACATGAATAGTATTGTTTAGTTAGAAAAAAAAGCATTAAAATTTTATTGTTGGAAAAGGTTTTCCTTGCAGACTTACGAATCCATAAATTTTTGCTGAACGCGGGTAAATCTTTTCCCGTAGAGATGTTGAATCTGTTGCAATGATAATGAAGTTTTTGATAGTGCAAATTTTGATGAAATTTTATTTGTATGAAAAATGTATGCTATGTGTTTTGATGTGTTGTGCTTGATTGTCTTTTAAGGCTTGTTGGGCAATCAACAGGCTGTTGATTCTCAATACAACTGTAAAATGTATATTTAAGTCTCTGATAAGTAAATAAGACTGACATGCTGAAAAAATTACGCTTATTAAATACGCTTGCCCTTACAGTTTTTTCATGCTGTGTTATTGCGCAAAATTACACCATACTCGGCTCTGCAACTGCATTTAGTGGCTGCGATTGTTATAGAATTACGCCTAATGCAGAAAATCAAGCCGGAGCAATTTTTCAAAACAAAACCATAAATCTCAACAACTCTTTTGATTATACTTTCTCTGTTTTTTTTGGTTGCAACAATGGGGGAGGAGCCGATGGTTTGATGTTTGCGCTTACTTCAAACCCCAATGGTTTAGGTAATACAGGCGAGGGCTTGGGATATGCAGGCACTAATCAGCCATTTTCGTTTGCTGTGGAATTTGATACTTACCAGAATGGAAATGCCGGAGATCCATCTCAACACCATATCGGCTTTAATTCAGGAGGGCTGTACAGTCATAATGTTTCAGGACCGGTTTCTGCCAATCCAAACGGAAGTGCAATAGATGATTGCCAAAGCCATACAGTGCGTATTGTATGGGATGTAAACAGCAATACATACTCGGTTTATTTAGATGGTAATTTAAGGTTGAGTACAATGATTCCGAATATTGTGAATACCTATTTTGGCGGCAACCCAATTGTAAACTGGGGGTGGACTGCTGCTACTGGAGGTGGCACAAATGAACAAAGAGTTTGTATTGAAAGTATTTCAAGTTGGGTAGCAGGGGTAAATTATCAATCGTGTGTAAACACTATGCAGTTTACTGATGTTTCTACAAGTAATGTTGGTACCATTCAGTCTTGGGCTTGGACCTTTGGCGATGGTGGAACTTCCACTCAACAAAATCCTTCACACACTTATCCAGGTAATGGCACCTATCCGGTTACATTAACCATTACAGATGTTAGTGGATGCACAAAAGTTTATACGCGCCCTGTAACCATTGCAGCGCCTATTACTTTAGCACCCACACTTACACCTCCACCCTGCAATGGTGGTACCAATGGAAGTTTATCTGTTACAC
>CAZYXR010000055.1:2563-20068 GCA_964650845.1 uncultured Chitinophagaceae bacterium | reverse complement strand
TTTGGCGTATCGGCCGGATATGGCGGTTTTTCGTATCAATGGAGTACCGGGCAAACTACCCAAACCGCCATTGGGCAAGGTGCCGGCACATATACAGTTACAGTTACCGATGGTGTATGTACCGCAAATGGTCAATATACATTAACCCAACCCACAGCACTTACCGCAACTGTAAGTAAAACAGATGCCAATTGTGGGTTAAGTAATGGTACTGCTAGCATTGTATTGTCGGGTGGAACGCCTGCTTATACACAAGTAGATTGGGGTGGAGGCTTTGTAGGTACTACGGTAACCGGTCTTGCTCCCGGCACAAGAATTCCCGACTTTCACGATGCCAATGGCTGTTCATCTTTGCAGCAATACAGTGTTACAATTGGCGCATTGCCTTGTGGTGTTACATCCAGTATTTCAAAAGTGGATGTAAATTGTTTTGGGGCAAGCACAGGTTCTGCAACATTGAATGTAACAGGTGCCACGGGAACGCCAGTTATTACATGGAATCCGGGAGGGCAAACTGGTGCTACTGCTTCAAATCTTGCTGCCGGAACTTACACATATAACTTTAGCGACAATAACCCTGCTCATGCCTTTACAGGAAGTGTTACTATTACACAGCCTGCAGCTGCAATGGTAGTTTCGTTAAATACACTCAATACATCTTGTGCAGGTGCAAACGATGGGCAAGCCATTGCCTCGGTGCCAACCGGAGGAGTGTCGCCCTTTGGTTATGTTTGGAGTGGCGGCCAGCCTAATAATGCTGTGGCAAGCAGTTTAAATGCCGGTGCAATTTCTGTAACTGTAACCGACAACAATGGTTGCACAGGTACTGCCTCGGGCAATGTAACGGCTCCCCCAGCGCTCGCTGTTAATGTTTCTACAATAAACGATAGTTGTTTTCAAGGTGGTAAAGGGCAGGCGAGTGCAAATGTTACAGGTGGAACAGCGCCATATACTTATTATTGGGATAACATTTCTCCAGCGCAAAACAATTTAGATTTGGTTGCGGGAACTTATTTGCTAACCGTAACCGACAACAACAACTGTACTGTTACCGGTTCAGCAACCATCAACGAACCAGCAGCGTTTACATACACAATTACTTCGCAAAACATTAATTGTTTTGGTGGCAACACAGGAAGTATCAACGTTAGTGCTAATGGTGGTACACCTGCGTATTCTTATTTGTGGAATCCTGCGTCTGCAACTGGTGCTAACCCTGCATCACTTACCGCTGGAAAGTATATCGTTACAATCAGCGACAATATGAATTGTCAAAACATAGACAGTGTTACCCTCACAGAACCTACGGCAGCATTATCGGCAGTTACTTCTCGCACAGATGTTACTTGCAATGGTTTAAATAATGGAACTATAACCGTGAATACAAGCGGAGGTACACAGCCTTATACTTTTCTTAGTAATCCATTGCCTGCTGGTATTGTTACAATACCCAACCTTGCACCAAACACTTATGCTGGCAATATTACCGATGCTAATGGATGTACTTTTGCAGTGGCAGAAACGGTAGCCGAACCAACATTATTAAGTTTGTCGGAAACTCATGTTGATGTATTGTGTAATGGAAATAGCACAGGTTCGATTGATGTTGCGGTTTCAGGAGGAACAGCACCTTTTACTTTTGTATGGAGTAACGCCTCAACTTTGGAAGATATCAGCAATATTCCAGCGGGAGTGTTTTCATTAACATGTACCGATGCTAACAGTTGCACTGCAAGTATAACAGTAACAATTAGCGAAGCCACATTATTAACTGTTGCTGAAACTCATACAAATGTTTTATGTTATGGTGATAACACCGGAGCGATTGATGCAACTGTGTCTGGCGGTATTGCTCCTTTTTCTTTTCTGTGGAATGACGGTAGTGCCAATGAAGACAGAACTTCAATTGCTGCCGGAAATTTTATGCTAACTGTTACAGATAACAATGGTTGTACCGCATTATTGAGTGCTACTGTTGCTGAACCTTCATTACTTTCTGCAATATCTTCTCATACTAATGTTACCTGTAATGGTTTGAATAATGGTACTATTACTTTGATTGTTAACGGTGGTATATCTCCTTATTCGTTTTTAGCAAATCCTGTTCCTGCCGGAACTACAACCGTTCCCAATCTTGCACCTAATACTTATACTGGAAATTTAACTGATGCTAATGGTTGTGCGGTAATGCTTACAGAAATTATTACCGAACCTGCTGCACTTACAGTTTCAGAAACGCACAATGATGCTATTTGTAATGGCAATGCTTCTGGCTCAATAGACGTAACAGTTGTTGGAGGTACATCGCCTTATTTTTTCTTATGGAATGATGGTGCAACATTTCAAAATCGTGCAAATATTGTTGCGGGGAGTTATTCGGTAGTTGTAACAGATAACAATCAATGCACACAAACTATTGCTACCACTGTTACTGAACCTACAGCAATACCATTGAGCGTTGCAGCTACCGATGCCACTTGCTTTGGTGGCAATGGTTCCGCTACGGCAAACCCTGCTGGTGGTACACCGCCTTATACTTTTACTTGGAGTGGAGGAGGTAGTTCCCCAACGGTAACCCCACCAGCAGGCAATTATACTGTATCTGCAACCGATGCCAATCAATGCAATCAAACAGCAACATTTACAATAAATCAACCATTGCAAATTCTTGTTCAAGAAACCCATACGGATGTAAACTGTTTTGGCGGAAACAATGGGCAAATTTCATTATCTGCAACAGGAGGTACAGGTGCGCCCAATTATTCTTATTCATGGCTGCCGAATGTTAGTAGTACAAGCAGTGCCGATTCGTTATTGGCCAACACATACAGTATTACAGTTACCGATGGAAATGCTTGCACAGTTGTGCAAAATGTTACCGTGGCCGAACCGACACAACTTTTACTTTCGGCTATTTCTGCGCCTACACTTTGTTTTGTAGGAGCCACCGGAAGCATTGCCGCCACCGCCTCTGGCAGTATGCCTGGTTATGTTTATGTAGCATCGGATGGCAGTAATACCTATAATTCTGCCACAGGGAACTTCACCGCCCTTGCTCAAGGCAATTACTCCATTACCGCTACCGACCAAAATTCTTGTACTACCTCAACTTCTATTCAAGTAACCGGACCAACTGATGTTAGTGCAGTGGCAACCGCTTCGGATGTGTCGTGCTTTGGAAAAAATGATGGTTCGGTTATGGTTGTAGCAAGTGGAGGAACACCTTCATACGCTTTTGCATTTTCAAATGGTGTGAGTAATAACTCAGGCATTGTTTCAAATTTAATAGAAGGAAACTATACAGTATCCATCACCGATGCAAATGGATGTTCAAGCACAGCCGTTGCTGTGGTTGTGCAACCCGATTCGGTAATTATCAATGTATCTCCGGCACCTGCCACAGTTAATCTTGGTGAGTCGTTGCAAATGGATGCCTCAACTAATCAAGTTGGTACAGTTTCTTATAATTGGAAACCTTCAACAGGCTTAAGTTGCAGCGATTGTTATAATCCAATTTATTCAGGCATCAATTCTATCACTTATGAAGTTTCTGCAACAACACAAAGTGGTTGCGTAGGCACAACGCTTGTTGAATTGACCGTAGTTCCAAACTATGATGTGTATGTACCCAATGCCTTTTCGCCAAATAATGATGGTGGAAATGACTTTTGGAGTATTTATGGAAATTTGAAAGCGATAAAAGATTTTGAAGTGAAGGTTTTTAACCGATGGGGCGAAAAAGTATATGAAACTTCAGACCCCTATTTTAAATGGGATGGATTTGCAAATGGAAAAACTATTGATGCCGGAGTATATGTGTATGCAGTAAAATTGGTGTTTATTGATAATCACATCAACACCAACTTGAAAGGCTCACTTACAATACTTAGATAAATGGTTGTTTATGCAAAGCTCACATAGTTAGTGTGGGTTTTTAATCCATCAAGAATGTAAATTTGTTCATGTTCTTAAGTGCAATACCAGTACCGCGCACCACAGCACGAAGTGGGTCTTCTGCAACATGAACCGGAAGCTTAGTTTTTTGGCTGATACGCTTATCTAAACCGCGTAGCAACGCACCGCCTCCAGTTAAGTACAATCCTGTTTTGAAAATATCTGCCGCCAACTCGGGTGGGGTAGTTTCCAATGCTTTCAAAATAGCCTCTTCAATTTTTGAAATAGACTTATCAATGGCATGTGCAATTTCAGAGTAAGAAACAATTATCTGCTTTGGAATACCGGTCATTAAGTCGCGTCCATTTACAGGGAAATCATCCGGTGGGCTTTCAATATCGGTTAATGCAGATCCTACATTTATTTTAATCAACTCGGCAGTTCTTTCGCCAATAAGCATATTGTGTTGTCTGCGCATGTAGTCCACAATGTCTAATGTAAATTCATCACCTGCAACACGAATACTTTGGTCGCACACAATTCCGCTCAATGCAATTACAGCAATTTCGGTGGTGCCACCTCCAATATCAATTATCATATTGCCATTGGGCTCTTCTACATCTATGCCAATACCAATTGCCGCAGCCATTGGCTCGTGAATCATTTTTACTTCTTGGCCGCCTGCTTGTTCAGCACTGTCTTTTACAGCGCGTTTTTCTACTTCGGTAATGCCCGATGGAATACAAATTACCATGCGAAATCGCGGTGGAAATAAAAACGATTTGTTTTTAAAAATCATCTTTATCATTTCGCGAATCATGTTTTCGGCAGCTTGAAAATCAGCAATTACTCCATCTTTTAGTGGACGAATAGTTTTGATGTTTTCGTGCGTTTTTTCGTGCATCAACATAGCGCGTTTGCCTACTGCAATTACTTTGTCGGTGCGTCTGTCTATTGCAACAATAGAAGGCTCATCTACCACCACTTTATCATTGTGAATGATAAGTGTGTTGGCTGTGCCAAGGTCTATTGCTATTTCTTGAGTTAAAAAGTTTAATAATGCCATTAGAAATTTATCGTTGTCTTATTCTCTGTCAAAGGATTGGCAAACGTAAACAAAGTTTTTCAGCCTTATTTAATTGTTATGCTATGATTATTGAAGGTTTTGAACCATTTTTCAACATATATTAGTTAGCAGTTTTTTGCTTGCCCAATAAAATAGAACTAAAATAGCGCAGTTGCGTATATTAAAAACAACTGCATGTATGCACAATAAACTCTCATATTTTTTCATCGTAGCGATGTGGGCTATCTGTCTGCACGGGTTCTCGCAACCGGTAAAGGAAATTTTTATTCCGGTTGAACAGCGCTCGGAGTTGCGTATTGAGCCGCAGGTGGATACGCTGGAAGAAGGAAAAGATTACCGTTTTATTATTTCGCTTGCTCCAAATTTTAAGATTGCTCAATCTTTTTTCGATAAAGGATTGGCAACATTACAAGATTCTATGCTTACAATTCGCGCTAAGGCTACTAAGCCACGCGGTACCGAAAAATCTATGCTGCGTTTTATCATTTCGAATGTGCAGAATACCCGAATTTTATTGATGAAAGAGTATGTTGTGAAAAGTGATGGTAGGTTGTATCCATTAGTTGCTAAGCCTAAAACTAACATTATTAAGGTGAATGATTTGCAAATTGAACGTAACAAAGTGTATAGCAAGAAAGAGTTTACCGATAAACCTTTTGTGCAGTTTTATGAGAATGAAAATAGTGATACTTCTAAGCGTATCAATGCTGTAAAAATGACTTTTGTGAAAGGTGATTTTCAAAAACATTTGGCAAGTACAAACGATACGCTCAGTATGGAAATGCTGAAAGAGATAAAAAAGATAAGAGGTAAAACCACGGTATTTTTGTCTATTGAAGTGCCTCAGCCGCGCAACAAGGTAAAGAGTATTTGGAGCAGGTTTACTATTACCGACTGATTGCGTTTTTCAAACTTTTTATTTCTTCACCGCCTCAACAATTTTCCGATAAATGACTGAACAGAAACCATCGCTGTTTTCGGCAGGTGTTATCGTAGCCTCGCTCGGCTACTTTGTAGATATATATGATTTATTGCTGTTTAGTATAGTGCGTGTGCCGAGTTTGCAGTCGCTTGGATACAATGGCGATGAATTGAAAACGGTAGGGCTTCATTTGATTGACATGCAGATGTTTGGCATGTTGATAGGTGGTGTTTTGTGGGGTGTTTTGGGCGATAAACGTGGTAGGTTAAGTGTTTTGTTTGGCTCTATTTTTCTTTACTCGCTTGCCAATATTGCCAATGGTATGGTTGATAGTGTGCAAGCATATTCTTTTTGGCGATTTATTGCCGGCATTGGTTTGGCGGGCGAGTTGGGTGCCGGTATTACTTTAGTTGCCGAAATTTTACCAAAAGAAAAACGGGGACTTGGAACCACTGTGGTTGCCGTTGTTGGATTGACTGGCGCAGTGGTAGCGGGTTTTACCGCAAAGTTTTTTGATTGGCGTATTTGCTATTACATAGGTGGAGTGTTGGGGTTAGCGTTGCTTGTGTTGCGAGTTGGTGTTGCCGAATCGGGTATGTTTAAACATACGCAGGATTCGGGCGTTTCGCGCGGAAACTTCTTTGCATTGTTTACAAATGGAAAAAGGTTTTTGCGTTACCTGCGTTGTATTTTTATCGGTTTTCCCACCTGGTTTACTATCGGCATTTTGGTTACTTTTTCGCCAGAGTTTGCAAAAGCTTTAGGCGTGGAGGTTAATATTGATGCCGGCAATTCGGTAATGTTTGCCTATAGCGGATTGGTAATTGGCGATTTGGTGAGTGGTTTACTTAGTCAGTATTTAAAAAGCAGAAAGAAGGTGATGGTATTGTTTCTTTCGCTTAGCACTTTGTTTACATTCATTTATCTGAACGTATTTGGCGTAAGCGATACCATGTTGTATGCCTTGTGTTTTGCACTTGGCTTTTCAAATGGTTTTTGGGTGATTTTTGTAACTATTGCTGCCGAGCAATTTGGTACAAATTTGCGCGCCACCGTTACCACCACCGTGCCCAATTTTGTGCGTGGGGCATTGGTGCTCATTATTGCCATGTTTCGATTTTTTGAAGCACAAACCAATATTCTTGTTGGAGCTATGTTGGTAGGTGGAATTTGCCTTGCGGTAGCTTTTGCATTTTTGTATGGAATGAAAGAAACCTTCAATGACGACTTGAACTATGTAGAAGAATTGTAATTGCGGGAAGGTTTCCTACATAAATTGGCATAAAAAAATAGCTCCGATTGCTCGAAGCTATTTTTTGTTTTCAATGTTGTAAAACTATGTTAGCTGCAACCCATGCTGTTGCCGCAATTCAAGCATTTGTAGCAAGTTCCGCTACGAATAGTGATGTTGCCGCAAGTGCTACAAGCTGGTGCATCGCCCATTTGCCCTTTTGCTGCTTGGTTGAAAGCTTCCATACTGCCCGATTTGATTACCGTAACCATTGTGCGCGGAGCATCAGTTTTTTTGACTTCCTCTTTTTTGGTTACCGGAACAGATACCGTTGCTGTAGTTGGCTTAGTTACTTTAAACTCAGAAACACTGTGTTCGCGCTCGGCTACGGTTTCGTCATCGGAAATATCTGTAGTTAAATCTAAAGTGCTGCGTTCGCGCATTGCCAGTTGCTCGGGGGTAACGTGTACCAAATCGGTACGCGTAAGATACTCAAAGCCCAGCAAACGGAAGATGTAGTCAACTATAGAAGATGCATTTTTGATATTTGGGTGATCAACCATTCCACTTGGTTCAAAGCGCGTGAAAGTGAATTTGTTTACGAATTCATCTAAAGGCACTCCGTATTGCAAACCAATAGAAACAGAGATGGCAAAGCAGTTCATCAACGAACGGAATGAAGCTCCTTCTTTGTGCATATCAATAAAGATTTCTCCTAAAGTACCATCTTCATATTCTCCGGTGCGAACAAAAACTGTTTGTCCACCAATTTTAGCTTTTTGTGTAAAGCCATTGCGTTTGTGCGGCAAGCGTTTGCGCTCTACAATTCGAGCTAATGCTGTTTTGAACTGTGTATCGCTACTCTCTTGCATAAAGATGCGCGCTGCTTCCAATACTTGCTCGGGAGTTAATTTGCTGAATTCTTGCTCTGGCGCGGCAGTAGAAGCAGAGGCTACTTCGGTAGTTTTTGTTTCTTCTTTCTCTTCATCTTTTTTGTTTGAAAGCGGTTGAGAAAGTTTACATCCATCGCGATATAAAGCATTGGCTTTCAATCCTAATTTCCAACTTAGTTCATAGCATTCTTTAATGTCTTCTACGCTTGCTTCGTTTGGCAAGTTAATAGTTTTTGAAATGGCACCGCTTATGAAAGGTTGCACAGCAGCCATCATGCGAATGTGCCCGTGAGCATGAATAAAGCGGACACCTTTTGCGCCACATTTATTAGCGCAATCGAAGATAGGCAAGTGTTCATCTTTCAAAAATGGAGCACCTTCTACTGTCATTGTGCCACACACATATTCGTTTGCTGCTTCAACTTCTTCTTTACTAAAGCCGATTTGGCGCAATAAATTGAAGTTTGGATTGTTGTATTGTTCCGAAGATATACCAATGCGTTTCAATGTATCTTCGCCTAATGTCCATACGTTGAAAGCAAAAGTGATATCAAAGGCAGCAGGTAAATGTGCTTCTACTTTAGCAATATCAGCCTCGGTAAAACCTTTTGCGATTAAGCTGGCAGGGTTTACAGCTGGGCAGCCGTATAAAGTGCCGTGTCCTTTTGCATAGTTTACGATAGTTTCAATTTGTTCAGCGGTGTAGCCAAGATTGCGCAATGCAGCCGGTACACATTCATTTACAATTTTGAAATAGCCGCCACCAGAAAGTTTTTTGAATTTTACTAAGGCAAAATCGGGTTCAACACCAGTAGTGTCGCAATCCATTAGCAAGCCAATGGTACCGGTTGGTGCAATTACAGTTGCTTGTGCGTTGCGGTAGCCATATTGCTCGCCCAATTTCAAAGCATCGTCCCAAGCATTTGTAGCCGATTGCAATAAATAATCTGGGCAATATTGTGGGTCAATACCCAAAGGCTTTATTTCTATACCTTCGTAAGTTTCAGCCGAAGCGTTGTATGCTGCGTAGCGGTGGTTGCGCATTACTCGAAGCATATTTTCTTTGTTGCGCTCGTAAGCGGGGAATGCGCCAAGAGTGCTGGCCATTTCGGCAGAAGTTTTATATGCAATACCCGTCATGATAGCCGAAATTGCGCCACCAATTGCGCGGGCGCGGTCGCTATCATAAGGAATGCCGCTCACCATCAATACCGAACCAAGATTAGCAAAGCCAAGACCAAGTGTGCGGTAGTCGTATGAAAGTTGAGCTACTTCTTTTGACGGGAATTGAGCCATTAGAACTGAAATTTCCAACACCATTGTCCAAATACGGCTTTGATGTTCAAACCCTTTCACATCAAATTCTAATGTTTCATCATTAAAGAATTTACGTAAGTTGAATGATGCTAAGTTACAAGCTGTGTTATCTAAAAACATGTATTCGCTGCAAGGGTTGCTGGCGCGAATTGGTCCATCGGTAGCGCAGGTGTGCCATTCGTTGATGGTTGAATCGTATTGAACACCTGGGTCGGCACAACGCCAAGCTGCATAAGCAATTTTTTCCCACAACTGTGCCGAAGGTATGCTTTTCATTGTAGCCCCAGTGCTGCGCGATGTTAAGTTCCAATCCTTACCATTTTCTAAAGCATGGAAAAATTTATTGGGAATACGAACAGAGTTGTTGGAGTTTTGTCCGCTCACAGTTTTGTAGGCTTCGCCTTCATAGTGGCTGTCGTAACCGGCTGCAATCAAGGCGGCAACTTTGTCTTCCTCCTTCATTTTCCAATCAATAAAATCAACCACTTCGGGGTGGTCTAAATCTAAGCAAACCATTTTGGCTGCGCGTCTGGTTGTTCCGCCAGATTTGATTGCTCCTGCTGCGCTATCGCCAATTTTCAAAAAGCTCATTAAGCCCGATGATGTTCCTCCACCGCTTAATTTTTCGCCTTCGCCACGAATGTTGCTAAAATTGGTTCCCACACCAGAACCGTATTTGAAAATGCGTGCTTCGCGCACCCACAAATCCATGATGCCGCCACCGTTTACCAAATCATCATCAACCGATAATATAAAGCAGGCATGTGGTTGTGGACGCTCATAAGCTGATGTAGATTCGCTTAAAACCCCATTGTCGGGATTTACATAGTAATGCCCTTGTGGTTTGCCGGTAATACCATAAGATGAATGTAAGCCGGTGTTGAACCATTGCGGGCTATTGGGAGCCGCCATTTGGCTTACCAATGAATAAACTATCTCATCATAGAAAACAGTAGCATCTTTTTCTGATGCAAAGTAGCCGTATTTTTCGCCCCATATTTTCCAGCAATTAGCCAGGCGATGTGCGGTTTGCTTAATAGAAGTTTCGCCACCAACTGTTCCATCGGCAAGAGGGACGCCTGCTTTGCGGAAGTATTTTTGTGCCAAAATATCTGTTGCTACTTGGCTCCATGTTTTTGGCACTTCTACATTGTGCATCTCGAATACTGCATCACCTTTTGGATTGCGAATTACACTGCTGCGCAATTCATAATCGAAAAGATTAAAGGGGTTTACACCTTCTTGGGTAAAATAGCGGTCTACTTTAAGCCCTTTGGTAGATTTTTTTGCCATAGGTAAAATATTTATTAAGTATTAAAAATGTAGTTTGAAATTGCTGCTGATGACTGCAAGAAAAACACTGTTTTTTTTCTTACGTGGAACGAATGTAAATTTCCAGTAAAGATATTGGAAGGTGTTTTTTCAACATACTATGTGTGCATCTGATTTTGAAAATTCGCATCCTTTATGTGGCGTGGTTTTCGTTTGTGGATAATGGTTGTAAGCAAAATTTACCCACATGGTGTGGACGAATTTACAGGGTGTTTGAGTGAAGTGAATTTTGGACGGAAGAAATGTGAAAGAACGTTTTTTACACAGCTATTTTTGAAACTCAAATTTAAAAATTTTGCAGGTAATGATTGTGCAAATAGTAACAATAACGATACTTTGATGTTTTTGAAAAGCAAAAAATTGATGCTTCTGTTTTTAGAAAAAACTACTTTCGGTTATTCAAAAAAATAAATAGTGGTTATGCAATTAAATCTACACACACTTTTTGCTTTGATGTTTTCGGTTGGTATTATAAATGCACAGAACACATCGCCAGTAATATCAAATGTTAGTTTTAGTAAAGATGCGCAAACTTTTACGGCACAGTATAATTTGACTGATGCCGATAATGATGATTGCGAAGTGATAGTGCGCTTGTCGTTTGATGGGGGTAAAAGTTTTAGCAAACTTAATGCTGTTACAGGGGCGGGTTTTCCTGTTTCGCCAGGCAACGGTAAGCAAGTTTCTTTTTTATTATCGGAGTTAGATAGCGCGCAATCTGGTATTCCACCAATAGTGCGCATTATAGCTACCGATAGAAAGGCTGTTGATATTCAACAAATAGTAGATCAGGTAGATAGTAACAACCTGCACGCTAACTTGCTTGGAATTCCATTTCCAAGATTTTGGAGTAATGATGCCGCAAATGTGAGTTTGACTAAAAACTACATTGAGTCGTTTTTTATTCAGCAAAACCTGCCTTCGTATCGTCAAAGTTTTTCTCATTCGGGGCATACAGCGCATAATATTCACGCTCGCCAATCGGGCTATGTTAACGACTCGAATACATATATTATTGATGCGCATTTTGATGGTGTGGCAAACACACCAGGTGCCGATGATAATGGCTCTGGGGTGGCTGGCATGATGGAAGCTGCAAGAATATTATCGAGTTATCATTTTGAAAATACTATTCGTTACATAGGTTTCGATTTAGAAGAATTGGGCTTGGTAGGAAGCCAACATTATGTTCAAAGTGGCATTCCATCGTATGAAAAAACAAAAGGTGTAGTGAATTTTGAGATGATTGGCTATTACAGCGATAAAGCGAATTCGCAAACTTTTCCGGGTGGTTTTGAGTTGTTGTTTGCATCGCAATCGGCCGCAGTAAAAGCCGATAGCAGCAGGGGGAATTTTATTGTAAACTGTAGTGATGCCGGCTCGGCTGCGCTTGCTAATGCCTTTGATTCTGCTGCTACAAAATATGTGTCGGCATTAAAAGTTATATCGTTGCCGGTGCCTGGTACCGGTTCTATTGCACCCGATTTGAGAAGAAGCGACCATGCGCGTTTTTGGGATGCCGGCATTCCTGCATTGATGATTACCGATGGTGCAAACTTTCGCAATGTTGAATACCATACCACAGGCGATAGCATTGAAAGATTGAATTTTACATTTATGAGCAATGTGGTAAAAGCGGCAGTAGGTACAATTGCAACTTTAGCGAAACCAATGAGCGCCTCGCGATATGATATTGAAGTAATGGAAACCGGAATTGAAGAACACAATCATCATCACAAAACAGGGTGTGCATTACAGGTTTTGCGCAACAAAAACAATGTTGGTATTACATTCAATTCTTGCCGCGAAAATTTTGGAGAAGGTACAATTCGCATCTTTAGTTTAGATGGTAAAATGCATCATAGCATTGCAATTAAAGATGGTTCGCAAAAAACATTCAATGCTAATGTGCAACTGCTTCCGGGTACATACATTGTAGTGGCCGATAATGGGCACGAAGCCGTGAATGGCAGATTGTTGGTTGATTAGGTTTAGCAAGTTTGGTAGTCACTAAAATCCGAATGCTTTGGAGTTTATTTTCTTTTCAAGTCTTCGGCTTTTGTGTAGCCTTGTGGTACTTCAAATGTTTCTTTCGAGAGTGTGGATTGGTCTATTGAAGTAGTTTCAAAAGAGGCAATTAAATTGCCTGATAAATCTTTTATTGTAGAAGCAAGTGGAAAGCCTTTTAGCTCGGCATCTGCAATTGCTGCCAGTTCAGGATACGATTGAAAAAAACTTGCCCAACGCGAAACATCTGGCAGCGAAGTTGCCACCCAAAATTCGCAAACGTAGCGCTCGGTAGTGAAAATTATTTTTTTGCAAGAAATGCCTGAAATGGTTTTTTCTTCCTTACTGACTTTTGTTTTTGCTTTGTTGTACAAAAAGCGTGTGTCGCCTTTTAGTGTTGCTACCGGAAGTGTAAAAAGAATTTTGTTTCGGCCATCGGCTTTTACATCATACATCAAAATACTGTTTGATCGCACATTGGGAATAAAAACAGATGTAGTGCTTTTGCCATCAAAATCATACTTCATTTCCATCTTACAGTTCGCTTCGGTTGCATACCAAGTCAATTCAACTGCGGCATTTTTTATCTTAGCGTCTATGTATTTCATTTTCACTATTGCATCGCCTGCTATGGCAAAATAGGAAGTGAACAAAATGAATATGGTAAACAGATTTTTTTTCATACAACTGTTTTTATGTGATTGTTATGGACCTACTGTTCCTTTGATAAAGAAAGAATTGTAAGTGCCATCGGGTAAGCCCGAAAGTGGATTGTTGTTTCGTTTAATAGCCAAGCCTGCTGCACCGCCTGCAGCGCCAAACACTGGAACCAAGCCACCAAGCGGAACATTAAAGCAAGTATTGCCAATAATAGGAATCTGCACACAAACTTGAATGGCAATGTCAAAATATCCGGCTTGTCCGGCTTGTGCAAATCCACCACCATCGCCACCACCACCGCTTGGAATAATATTGATGGTAGCAATGCTGATAGGAATAGAAATAGGAACTACAAATTTACCTCCAACTCCGGGTATGGAGTTTATGCCAGCCGTTGCGCTATCGCCATCTTGAAACAAACCAATATTCATTCCTCCAGGTGGCGCAGCACCGCCTCGACCCATTTCGCTGCCGCCACCACCGCCCAGCCCGGCACCTAAGGTTACTGTGCCAACTATTGGCACCGAGAATGATGTTGTTAGCCCAACCGAGCCACCACCACCGCCACCGCCATAAATGTTTCCATTGTTTACCAATACCGAACGGGTTGTTAAGTTGATGGCATTGCCACCGTTTTCACCGGGGTTACCCGGTGGAAAGCCATTAAAGTTTCCACCAAAACCACCATCGCCTCCACGTGCTAAAAAGCTGCCGTTGTTGATGATGCCTACGATCGAATTTGGATTCAAATTTCCGGTAGAGTAGGAGGGGGTAGCAGCATCGTTTGAATGTAATACCGCGCCCTGGTTTACGCGAAAAACTACACATTTTAATGAGCCTGCTGGCAACAGCGCACTATTATTTGCTTGCAAATCGTAGTTTACTTGGTCGGTAAATACATCTACTTCTACACAAGGTGCAATGTGAACTGTGTAGGTAACAAACTTGATTTCGTTATCGCATATTCCTTGTATGATGATTGAAAAAGTACCTGCCTGTGCAAATAGACCTGCCTTTACAATCAGTTTTACACTGCCCGAATTATTGATTAAGTTATTACCTTCAAAATACACCTGTACACCTGGTGGCGGAGTGGCAATAAACACAACTGAAACATCTGTCGTGCCGTTTGTTTGCAACACATTGATTGTGGTAAACACAGAATCACTAACTACTCTATCGAGCGTATCAATAGGGTCGGAAACGGACATGTTGAAATGGCACTCGTAGCAATTTCGTTCATACGTTTTCAGCCAGCAATCTCCATTCCAGTACTCAATTACGCTATCTTGCGTATTGAAAATAGTTAAGCCATGAAGTGGTGTTTTTATTGAGTCGCGCTGTGCACTTGTAAGGCGCGATAAGCCCAAGCCTTTTTTGTTAGATTCTAACTGCAATACTGCACTACTGTCAGGTATCAAAATATTGATACCTACTTGTGCCCAAGAGGTGATACTTGAAAGAAATAATGCTGTGAATAAAAAATACTTCATCTGATTACTGTTAGCATTTTCTGAAATGAAATTCACCTCAATTTTAATTGGCTCTTTTTAAATCGTACTTCTCAATTTTATTATAGAGATGGCTTCGTTGAATGTCTAACACCTCGGCTGTTTTTGAAACATTCCAACCGAATTTTTTCAGTTTATGTTCGATGAAAAGTTTTTCGATATGCTCTTTGAAGTCTTGAAACTTATCGAAGTTTTCAAACAAATCAGTAGGCGTATCTTTGGCTTGTGTGTTTGTTACATAGGTACGCACTTCATCTTCTGTAATTTTGCTGCCGCTAAGAATAACCAAACGCTCCATTACATTGTGCAACTCGCGGATGTTTCCTGTCCAGTTCATCAACTTTAGCTCTTCCATTGCTTTTGGGGTAAGCATTTTTTTAGGAATGCCGTAGTCTTCGCAAATTTCTTTTGCAAAGCGCTCGGCAAGCAATGGCACATCATCTCTTCGTTCGTTTAGTGATGGAACATGGATAATGATTACGCCAAGTCTGTGATATAAATCTAAACGAAATCGCCCTGCTTCTACTTCGCTTAGAAGATCTTTATTGGTAGCGGCAACCACACGCACATCTACCGAAATATCTTTATCTCCACCAACGCGTGTGATTTTTCCTTCTTGTAAAGCGCGCAAAACCTTGGCTTGTGCAGCAAGACTCATATCCCCAATTTCATCTAAAAACAACGTGCCGCCATGCGCTTGTTCAAATTTTCCGATGCGGGTTTTAATAGCAGAGGTGAATGCACCTTTTTCGTGCCCGAATAATTCGCTTTCAATCAACTCTCCGGGCATGGCAGCGCAGTTTACTTCTACAAGCGTAGCATTGCTGCGGTTACTTTTTTCGTGAATCCAACGCGATACTAATTCTTTGCCGGTTCCATTGTCGCCAGTAATTAAAACACGCGCCTCGCTGGGAGCCACTCTGTCAATGGTATCTTTAATTTTTTTAATGGCTGGCGAGTCGCCAATTATCTCTCTTGTTTTTCCAACCTTACGCTTCAAAACTTTCGTTTCTATCATCAGGTTGGCCTTGTCTAAACCATTGCGAATGGTAATGAGCAAGCGATTCAAATCTGGTGGCTTAGAGATAAAATCAAAAGCGCCTTTTTTTGTTGCTTCAACAGCGTTTTCTACTGTGCCATGCCCCGAAATCATGATGAATGGAGTGTCGGGCGAATCTACCATGGCGCGGGTTAATACTTCCATGCCATCTACTTTTGGCATTTTAATATCGCACAATACCAAGTCATAATCGTTTTCGTGAATCATGCTTAGTGCTTTGGCTCCGTCTTCAGCCTCCGATACATTGTAGCCCTCAAATTCTAAAATTTCACGTAGCGTTTTGCGAATCGCTTTTTCGTCATCTGCAATGAGGATATTTGCCATACGATAAAATGTTTGTTCTAATTTATTCGGTGATTAATTGCGCTGCAAAATATGATTTTATTGTTCAATAAAATACACAATGTGGAAAAGTGGATGTGTAGTGTAAAAATGAGCATTTACGCCTTATACAATCAGTTGATTGTCTTGATGCTGTTTAAAAAAGTTGAGATTGGTTGTACATCTCTTACCATTGCGCACTCTTTGGGATAATGAGCTGTCATTATTACGATTGCAACTCGCGGAGCGAAGAAATCTAAAGCGAAAATTCATTTTATGTAAAACAAAAAAGGCTGCTGATAACTATCAGCAGCCTTTTTGATTGTACTAACTTGTTTTGTTTAGCCTTGAAACAAAGATTGAAGTTTCATAGCCACACCCATATCTCCCTTTACTTTGATTTTGCCGCCCATAAATGCTGTCATAGGATTTAATGTGCCGCCAATCATAGCTTGCAAATCTTCCATTGCCACATTGATGGTGCAATCGGCCTCTTTATCGTCAGATGATACTACGTTGGATTCGCCTAATCCGTCAATGTAGATTTTTTGATCGCCAAAGTCGAATTTCAATGTTTTACCCAATACCGGAGCTACCGCTGCGCCTGCTTTCAATGTTGCAAGAATTGTTTCAAATGCCATTGTGTTACTGTTTTTATTGTTTAATGATTGATTAGATACACTATTGTTTTGAGCCTTGTTTTCTGGCTCGTTTGATTTTGCATAGTTAATAGTCAAACCCGAATTTTTATACTGTTTATCATCTATTACCATTTTGGCTATTATTTCGCGCATAATTTCTGTAGAGCCGCCACCTATAGTAAGAATGCGGCTATCGCGAAACATTCGTGCCATTTTATACTCTTCCATATAGCCATAGCCGCCAAAGTTTTGTAAGCATTGATAGGCTACTTTATCGCTTAATTCGGTAGCCATCATTTTTGCAATTGAACTTTCTTTTACTGCATATTCTCCGTCATTATGCAATCGGCAGCAGTGATAACTGTAATATTTTACAGTTTCAATTTCGGCAATTAGCTGTGCCATGCGATGGCGCAATACTTGAAATTTATCTATGGTTCGGCCAAAGGCTTGGCGTTCGCTCATGTATTGTAAAGTATATTCAATAGCAGCTTCGCACCCTGCAATTGCGCTAACCGATGCTACTAAACGTTCGAGTTGAAGGCCTCCCATTAAGTATATGAAACCTTGCCCTTCTTCGCCTATTAAATTTTCGGCAGGAACTTTTACATTGTCAAAAAACAGCTCTG
>CAZYXR010000055.1:0-2501 GCA_964650845.1 uncultured Chitinophagaceae bacterium | reverse complement strand
CTAATTTTTTTAGTTTTCTTGCCGATACTCCAGGCGCATTTCTATCAATAATTAATAGCGACACACCCTCAAAACCTTTGGCGGGATTAGTTTTTACAACTGTAACAATAAAATCGCCATACACAGCATTGGTGATAAAAGTTTTAGATCCATTTACTATGTAATAATCGCCTTCGCGAATGGCTTTGGTTTTGATGTTTGCCACATCGCTGCCTGCGCCCGGCTCGGTAATGCCAATGGAACTTACCGCTTCGCCTTTAATGGTTGGTGTTAGATATTTGTTTTTTAAAAACTCGGAACCATGCTTGTAAATGTATGTGGTACTCATGTATTGTATTACCATTGGCGTAACAGCAAAGCCGCCACTAAACAAGCGCGAAATTTCTTCGCAAAAAACAACCGAGTACCAAAAATCTACATTCTGCCCACCGTATTGTTCCGAGTAGTTTAGCCCCATGTATCCCATGTCGCCAAATTTTTTCCAAATTTCTTTAGGTATTTTTTGCTGTTCTTCCCATTCGTCAATATGTGGCACAACTTCTTTTTGCAAAAATTCTTTTAGCCCTTGGCGAAAAAGTTCATGCTCATCGGTGAAGTAGTAATTTTTCATGTGCAAACTTCTGGTTTAAATGGAAATGAGAGATTTAGGCATTATGCTTTTATCAATCAAAGTATGTTAGTTTAATCCTCATTTTCTACTTAAACAAACGTAAGTGATTTTTTTGATTCACTCATTTTGCGAAATTTTCAAAATCTGCGCTGATAAATATCATTTTCATTTTTCGTAATTGTTTATTCAATTTTGAAATCAATAATGGTGAATACTAAAACATTTGACGAGATAGCGTTTCGCTCGCTTTTTGATTATGCAACAATAGGCATGTTGGTAGTGGACAGAGATAGTAAAATTTTACTTGCCAATAATTTTGCGCTCAAAACTTTTGGCTATACAGCCGATGAACTTTTTGAGAAGTCGGTAGATGTGTTGGTGCCGAATAGGTTTCACACCTCGCATCCGAAGCACAGAGAGGAGTATCATCACAATCCTCAAAGCCGCCCAATGGGAGCGGGCAGAGATTTGTTTGCAATTAAAAAAGGTGGCGAGGAGTTTCCTGTGGAGTTGAGTTTAAGCCATTTCAAAAAAGATGATGAGATTTTTGTAATTGTTTTTGTGATTGACATTACTGTGCGTAAGCGAAGCGAGCTTGATTTGCAACTTCAACAACAAGAGCGTGAAAAAATCTCGAACGAATTGAATAAGCTGAATGAGCAGTTGGAACAAAAGGTGGAAGACCGCACGGTAATGTTGCGCGAAACATTGAAGCAGTTAGAAAATTCGCGCGATGAACTTACTGCTGCTTTTGAAAAAGAAAAAGAGTTGGGCGATTTAAAAAGTCGTTTTGTGAGTATGGCATCGCATGAGTTTCGCACACCATTAAGCACCATCAATTCTTCGGCTGCATTGCTTAGCCGATATACCAAAGAAGACGAGCAGGACAAGCGAACCAAACATATTCAGCGCATTCAAGAGCAGGTAAAACACATGAACAACATGTTGGAGGATTTACTTTCGCTTGGCAAATTAGAAGAAGGCTTGATTGATGTGCGCGCTTCGGAATTTAACGCCTGTGCTTGGATGAAAGAGTTGATTGCAGAAATGCAAGAAAATGTTTGCGACCATACCTTAGAAATTGTGGATTTGGGTGGCGAGATGTTCTGTACCGATAAAAAATTACTGAGAAATGTTTTGATAAACATTGTGTCTAATGCTATCAAATTTTCTCCACCAAATTCGGTAGTGAAAATAACTTGTAACGTTCAAAGCGACACTTGGAGCTTGCAGATAAAAGACAATGGCATAGGAATTTCAAAAGAAGATGCGCAACATTTGTTTGAAAGGTTTTTTAGGGCTAAAAATGCTGCTAATATACAAGGTACAGGCTTGGGCTTGCACATTGTGGCGCGTTACATAGCTTTGTTGAATGGTTCGGTAAAATTAGATAGTAAACTGAATGAAGGAACTACCGTTTGTATTGATTTGCCTCGATTAAAGCCATTTGAACTTGAATAAACGTTATGTTGTTAAGCTGTTATCAAAATCAATACGTTGAAGCTGGTTGCGATGAAGCGGGTAGGGGTTGCCTTGCAGGACCGGTAGTAGCTGCTGCCGTAATATTTCCAGCCGATTATAAACACAAGTTGCTAAACGATTCTAAGCAGCTTTCGCTGGCTGTTCGCAACCAACTGCGCGAAGAAATAAAACGCGATGCTATTGCTTATTCAGTAGCTTTTTCGGATGTGCAAACAATTGATAGTATCAATATTTTAAACGCTTCTTTTAAGGCTATGCACAATGCATTGGAGCAGTTAAAAATTCAACCACAGTTTATTATTGTTGATGGAAATCGCTTTCCGGCTTTTAAAAAAATACAACACAAAACAATTGTAAAAGGCGATGCCAAATACCTAAGTATTGCTGCAGCTTCTATACTTGCAAAAAC
>CAZYXR010000054.1:15759-21800 GCA_964650845.1 uncultured Chitinophagaceae bacterium | reverse complement strand
GTGGTGATGCTGGGGAAGTATGTATCGTTAGATTACGTAGGTATTTATGCCATTGCAGTTTTTATTCCTACTGTAATTGAAGCGCCATTAGGCGCACTCGAAAAAATAGGTATTGCATCAATTGCCGAGGCGTGGAAAAGAAATGACCAGGCCGAAGTAAGAAACATTTACTTCCGCTCATCAAAGTATTTGTTGTTAGCCGGAGGTTTGTTGTTTTTATGTGTAAACCTCAGTATTGGTTCTTTGTTTGAATTGTTTCCCGATAAAGATTTTGCTTTGGGGCAAAGCGTAGTTTTAATCATCAGTATTGGCACCTTGATAAACATGGCCACAGGAATAAATGACGCTATTATTTACACATCCGATAAATACATTTATGGCACATACATGCTTATTATTTTGTTTGTGATTGCTATTGCCAATAATTACATTCTTATTCCAATCTTAGGTATGAATGGTGCAGCACTGGCAACAGTAATTTCTGCCACTGTGTTTAACATCATGAAATTTGTTTTTTTGTGGAAAGAGTTCGATTTACAGCCATTCGACCGAAAAACCCCACTCATATTTTTGACAATCGTATTATGCTTTGCGGCAGCTTGGTTTTTGCCTGCCGTTGGGCATCCTTTGGTTCAAATTTTGTATCGTTCAATTTTTATAATTGTGATGTATGTAGGTCTTGTAAAGTTATTCAACATAGTACCCGAACTTGAAACTGAGGCAATTAGAATATTAAAAAAACGTTTTTGATGTATTTAAGCAGCAATCAATATGCCAATTCCGTTTACTTTGCCAGCCGAAAAATTATTGCGTTGAAAAACATTGCTTACGCTATTCTTATTGTATTGATTTTGAGCACGGGCGGATGTAAAAAAATGCCGAATGATGGCTATCCGGTTTTCATGCGCGTGGACACCGTAGATTTAGTTACCACGCACAACGAAGGATGGAACACACACGGTATTACAGATGTATGGGTAGAAGCCAATGTAGATAATTTGGGTGTGTACGAATATCCGGTTGAGTTTCCTGTGCTGCAAGAAGGGCAAATTCGCTTTTTGTTTCAAGCCGGGGTAAAAGCAAATGGTTTTACTAATGCGCGAGTTGTTTATCCGTTTTATGCTGCCGATACCTTAACCGTAAATGCAAATCGTTTAGATAAGATTACTTACAAGCCAACTTTTCGCTATCGTTCGGGAGTGAATTTTGTATTCAATGAAGACTTTGAATTTGGCAACCAGTTTAGCATTTTCATGGATAAGGTAAATGATGGCGATGTAGCCTATGGCAATTCATCGGGTAAAATACATGTAGGGGTTTCGCAAACTTCAAAAGAAGCCCAAATGGCAACTGGAGTAACAATGCAAGGCGGTGGCGAAGTGTGGGCCGAGTTCGATTATAAAAGCGATGCTTCGTTTGAAGTGGGCGTATATGCCGGAACAGATAGGTATAGCAAAATTGTGTTGTTTCCAAAACAAACATGGAGCAAGCTATACTTGAATTTGAGCCAAGAAGTTGGATACAATAGCGGTAAGCAATTCAACCTGTTTTTTAATTTGGTAAAACCCGATGACGCAACCACTTCTACTGTGTGGATTGACAATGTGAAAATTTTAAAGTTCTAACACTACCACTTGCAAAAATTCAGTAAGCTAATTTGGGTATATCTATTGTTCGACTACATAGCAGCGATGTTGGCTTGGTTTATGCTGTTTGTGTATCGCAAAATTTTTATTGAAGAAGAAGCTTACCAAATACGTTACCTTTTTGACGATAATAATTTCACACTCGGTTTAATTTTGTTGCCGTTTGCGTGGTTGCTATTGCACTTTGTTACCGGCACTTATACTGATGTTTATAGAAAGTCGCGAATAGGCGAGATGGGCAAAACTTTCTTGGTTTCGTTGGCAGGCGTTACAGTTGTTTTTTTCGTTTTCTTGTTAGATGATTTAGTAAAGAAATATTCAGATTACTATTTCACCTTTCTGGTATTGCTATGCGGACAATTCCTGTTTACAAGCATCGGAAGATTCATTATTTTAATGTATGCCAAATACAATATTGAAAGTGGCAGAAAAGGCTTCAATACAATAATTATTGGCAGCAACAAAGAGGCAAATGAAGTATTTGAAGAATTGACCGGAAAGAAGTATTCGTTTGGATACAACTTTGTTGGATACATAGAGTTAAATGGGAAAACAATAAATAATCTTACAGAAAAACTCCCCTCTTTAGGCAGGCTCGAAGGTTTAGAAAAAGTGGTGGATGATAATAATATCGAAGAGGTAATTGTCGCAATTGAGTCAAGTGAACACGACAGGATAAGTTACATCATAAACACGCTTGCTGGCAAAGAAGTGTATATCAAAATCATTCCCGATTTGTTTGATATTCTTTCGGGCACAGTAAAAATAAATCACATTATTAGCACGGCATTTATTGAAATTCCACCAACGGTGTTAAGCGAATGGGAAGTGATAACCAAAAGATGGTTTGATGTAATACTCTCTTTCATTGCATTGGTGGTTTTGTTTATTCCTATGTTGATTATTGGAGTTATCATAAAACTAACATCAAAAGGTCCGGTGTTTTACAAGCAAGAGCGCATTGGGCAATATGGCAAACCATTTAGCATCATAAAGTTTAGAAGCATGTACACCGATGCCGAAAATGCTGGACCCAAACTTACATCGGATAACGACAGCCGAATTACGCCTATTGGTTTATTCATTCGCAAATATCGTATTGATGAATTGCCACAATTTGTAAATGTAATAAAAGGCGAAATGAGTATAGTTGGGCCACGAGCCGAGCGTAAATTTTTCGCCAATCAAATTTTAGAACATGCGCCATATTACAAGCATGTTTGGAAAGTTAAACCGGGCATTACTTCGCTGGGTATGGTAAAATATGGCTATGCAAGCAGCGTAGATGAAATGCTAAAGCGACTGAAGTACGATATTATTTACATTGAAAACATGGGTCTTGCGCTTGATGTAAAAGTGATGATTTACACCGTAATGACGGTACTGGGTGGCAGAGGTAAATAGTTTTAGTTTTCACTTACATTGTTCAATCCGTTTTATTGCTTCCAATTCATATACAAAGTGTAATTTTATTGAGCTTTTTTTCTGAAGCAGTCTTTAGCTGATAAATCATTACCAGTTCTAAAAAAGTAATAATTGACACTCATCATTAGATGTTGTTTGGCATCTGTTTACTATACTTGCGTTATTAGTAAACAATAAAATTTTATAGTTATGTCATTTACACTTCCGGCATTGCCTTATGCCTACAACGCATTGGAGCCGCACATAGATGCACGCACCATGGAAATTCACCACAGCAAACACCACAATGCTTATGTTACCAATTTGAATGCTGCAATTGCCGGCACAGAATGGGACGGAAAAACCATTGAAGAAATATTGAAAAATGTTTCAAAACTTTCGCCTGCCGTGCGCAACAATGGCGGTGGTCATTTCAACCATTCTTTGTTTTGGAATGTGCTTGCGCCAAATGCCGGTGGCTTGCCTTCGGGAAAACTTGCCGATGCAATAAACGGCACTTTTGGTTCATTCGATAAGTTTAAAGAAGAATACAGCAAAGCAGCAGCTACTCGGTTTGGTTCGGGTTGGGCATGGCTTTGTGTTTCATCAAAAGGTTTAGAAGTTTGCTCTACCGCCAACCAAGACAACCCTTTGATGGACTTGCCTGATGCGCGTGGTTGCGGTGGCACACCAATTCTTGGTTTAGATGTGTGGGAACACGCATACTACTTGAACTACCAAAACCGCAGACCCGATTATGTTGCTTCATTTTACAACGTAATCAACTGGAAAGAGGTAGAGAAAAGATTCGATGAATTGAGCAAATAGCAAGTAGTAGCTGCTACAACATTAACAGACTTCTTTAGAAAAATGGCTTCTAAAGAAGTCTGTTTTTTATTGCCCTGTTCCACTGCCAATAACCATACACCGCCACCACTGTAAATGCAATATACAAGCCCACAGTAGGCTGCATTGATTTTAATGAATACATAACTGCGGCAGCAATATCAATCACAATCCATAGCAGCCAACTTTCAAGATACTTGCGGGCGGTCATCCACGTAGCTATGAAACTAAATGCAGCAACTCCAGCGTCAAAAAAAGCTGTGTTTTGTTTTAAAAAAAGCATTGAAAAATACCCAAGTAAAGTGGTCAGCACTGTCCCCACAATCACCAAACTTAGCAGCAGTCTTAAATTGATTTTTGAAATCGTTACTTGTTCGCTCGTATCTTTTTTGTTCCATAACAGAAGTGCGTAAACAGCTACTACTACGTAATAGAATTGCAATACTGCATCATAAAAAAGCGAATTTTCTATGTTTAGGTAAACATAGATTGCCGAACCGACTCCACCTGCAAACCAACACCACTTTATCTGCTTTGCGGCCAGCACTACATAAACAAGCGAAAGAATAACGGCAATGTATTCGGCAATAACATCAAATGCAAACCCCAACATTAGCCAAATAGTTTACGCATAAAATCTTTCCCCTTTTGCAGCTTTATCTCGCAACAATTGTGTTGGTGTAAACCTCTCTCCTGCTTCTTTTACTAATGATTCTTGAAGCGCTAAAGCATTTTCGGCACCTAAAAAATCTATGTAACGGAAAGGGCCGCCTTTAAATGGAGGAAAGCCTAAACCAAAAATTGCGCCTACATCGCCATCTAATGGATTTTCAATTATGTTTTCTTCTAAGCACAACATGCACTCGTGAATCATGGCGAAACCAAGGCGGTTTTGAATTTGTTCATCGGTAAATGCTTTACGGGTTGGGTTGCCAAAAAACTGATATGCAGACTCATCTACACCTTGTTTTTTTCCACTTTCATCATACTTATAAAAGCCTTGTTTGTTCTTTTTGCCCATTCGTCCGGCTTCAAACATTTTTTTTACGGCATCGTTGGTTTTTGCACCTTTTCGCTGTTTGTAATATTCAATCAACTCACCGCTCATCACATGCGCGCCAACATCCAATCCTACTTCGTCTAACAAAGTAACAGGCCCCACAGGGAAACCATACTTCTTCATTGCTTTATCAATCAATCCGGCATCGCAACCTTCTTGAATCATCAACAATGCCTCATTAAAATATGGGGCCAAAATTCTAGTAGTATAAAAGCCAGGTCCGTCATTAACTACAATGTTTGTTTTGCCTTGGCGCACACCAAGTTCATAACAAGTAGCCGTAACCCAATCGGCTGTTTTGGGAGTTTTTACAATTTCGAGCAAAGGCATTTTAGGTACAGGACTGAAATAGTGCATCCCAATTATTTGTTCGGGGCGGGCTGCTTTTTCGGCAATAGATGAAATTGGCAACGCAGATGTATTGCTGGCAAAAATGGCATTGTTACTTATTGCTGCTTCTACATCTGCTACAATACGTTGTTTTAGTTTTACTTCTTCAAACACGGCTTCTATCACCACTTCTGCTTTATCAAAGCCACTATAATCTAACTTAGAGTGAACGCGATTGATAAGTTCTTGCGCTTCGGGTTCGCTCATTGTTTTACGCGCAATTTTGCGTGCATAGCTTTTCCATATTCCTTGTTTGGCGGTAGCAATAGTTTCTTCCTTTATATCCTTCAGTAATACATCTATTCCATCTGCTATACTAACTTCGGCAATGCCGGCACCCATAAAACCTGCGCCAACCATTCCCAGAGTTTCTACCTCGCGTACTAACTCTTTTGCATAAGGGTTTTTCTTCTTATCGGTCATAGCAAAAAAGATATTGATAAGCTGGCGACTAACTTCTGTAAGAATCAACTCTTCAAATTTAACCGCTTCGGCATCTAAACCTTTCTGCATCCCTCCTTCCATGCCTGCTTCCACACACTCCAAAATTTTGAATGGTGCCGGATAGTTGCCTAAGGTTTTGCGCATCACCATTTCCTTTGCTTTTTTGTAAACAATGCCTCGGGTAAGCGAATTGCTTTCGAGCAATTTTTCTACAAAAGTTCTTTTATCGGTGCGCACAATAGGTTTATTGG
>CAZYXR010000054.1:0-15749 GCA_964650845.1 uncultured Chitinophagaceae bacterium | reverse complement strand
TTGGTAAGCTCCAATGCAAAATCAACAGCACCTTGCAGCAAACTTTCTTGTGTGGTAAGCCTATCTACCAAATTCATTTTTACGGCCTTTGAGGCGTAGATTTTTTTTCCGGTCAAAAGCATATCCAACGAGCGTTGGATGCCAATCAATCGTGGCAAACGCTGCGTGCCACCGCCACCGGGCAGCAAACCAAGCATAATTTCGGGCAAGGCTAAATGCGTACTGCGATGATCGCTGGCTATACGCGCATGGCAGGCTAAGGCAATTTCGGTGCCCGCGCCCAAGCAAGCGCCATGAATGGCCGCAACTACCGGCTTCTGCGAAGCTGCTAAATCGTTTAAAGCTACATGCCCTCTACGTGTAAAGGGTTCGAAATCGCCTTTCTTCTTTACCTTTTTAAACATGTCAATATCTGCTCCGGCAATAAAGTCTTTCTTTTTTGAGATAAGTACGCAGGCTTTCACTTCGGCATCACTGTTCAGTTGTTTGAAAATTCCATCAAACTCTTCAATAACTTCTAAGGAAACTTTATTGATTGGAGAATCTGTTTGGTTGAGCCAGATAATAGCTACACCATTGCGCTTTTCTATTGTTGCGAAACTCATGTTGTAATATTTTTGAGGAAGGCGAAGATGAACAATTTAAGTAGAATCCACTTAAATCAAATACAAAACGGCAGATTGCCGAAATACTTTGACAAACCCTAATGCAACCATACCAAACGAATGTTTGTCTATGTGTTAGGTTTAGTTTTATTGTTAATCAATTAGGTGTGAAAGTCCGGCTGTTTGTTCAGTCGGATTTTTTTGTTTACTGAAGATGTAAAACGAAACGCTCAGTTCAATTGCATTTCGCTTAGAATTTGCGATACCCATTGTTTTAAGCGGCTATCTGTCATGTCGTCTTGATTATCTACATCTAAACATAAGCCTACAAACTTATCATCGCGTTGTGCTTTACTAAAGTCGTGCTCGTATCCGGCAGCTGGCCAAAAACCAACTAGTTCGCCACCATTTTGTTCTACAATTTCTGCAAACAAACCAAGTGCATCGCAAAAATATGAGGCATAACCATATTGATCGCCTAAACCAAAAAAAGCAACTTTTTTGCCTTTAAAATCTACTTGTTTCATTTCGGGGATGAACTCTTCCCAATCGCCTTGCAGTTCGCCATCGTACCAAGTGGGCATTCCTAAAACCAAATAGCTATAAGTCTGCAAATCGGCAGCCTTTTTTTTGTAAATTTCTTTCACATCCACTTCATCTGCTCCAATAGTAGATTCAAGAAGGGGTTTAAGTTGTTTTGCCACACGCTCGGTGTTGCCTGTATCGGTACCGTAAAACAATCCTACTTTAGCCATAACTGTAATTTTCGGGCGCGAAGGTAATTATGCAAACGAATGTTTGACTACTTTTTAGTATCATTTTTGTGTAAAAAAAATTATCACATTCGCACGCTTCAATAATCGCTTGAAAAACTTCAAACCAATTACCTTATTGCTGATTGCCAATGCCATTTCGGGCATTAGTCAAGGCATTACTATGATTGCCATTCCGTGGTATTTTACTGGCATTTTGCATCAAGAAGGTTTATTTGGCAGCATTTATTTTTTTGTAACTGCTGTTTCGCTTTTTTGGGGCATTTATGCCGGTGCATTGATTGACCGTTACGACCGTAGAAAGCTATTTCTGGCCATGAATTTGGCGGGGTTGTTCACACTTGGGGGGATTGCGGCTTATGGTTTTTTCAACCACGGGTTAAATTGGTGGATGGTAGCCATACCATTTGCAGCCACAGCATTTATCTACAATATTCACTTCCCTAATTTGTATGCTTTTGCTCAAGAAATAACCCCTAAAGAAGATTATGCAAAAGTGAATTCGCTGCTTGAAATTCAAGGGCAAATATCGTTTACACTTGCCGGAGGAATTGCTGCAATTTTATTGAATGGATTGGATGGCAGTGGATACTCCATAGGTTCGTTTTCTATACTAAAAGGCTTTGTGGTGAAGCCTTGGAATATTTATGAGATTTTCTTTGTGGATGCGCTTACCTATATTGTTTCGTTGGCAATAATTTATGCCATAAAAACGCTTCCATCAACCGAAAAGAAAATTGATACAGCTTCGTTGGTAGAAAGGTTGAAAACCGGGTTTGGTTATTTGAATAGCAATCCGGTGTTGTTGCGTTTTGGTTTTGTGTCGCTGTCGTTGTTTCTTGCCATCATTATTTTCAGTACATTTTTATCGCCTATGTATGTGGATTTGTATTTAGGAAAAGGCGGAGATGTGTATGCTTTAGCAGATATGACTTTTTCATTCGGAGCATTACTTGCCGGATTTTTAACGGCTCGGTTAGTGGGCGCATCGCAAAGTGTTCGCGCCATTATGGCAATGCTTTTTATTGCTGGTGTTATGCACTTAGTAATGGTAGCAACAAAGGTTGTCGCATTCTTTTATCTGGCCAATTTTGTTATTGGTTTTTGCAATGCCGGTGTAAGAATTTTGCGTGTTACCTATTTGTTCAATCACATTCCCAACCATATTATTGGGCGAAGCACCAGCGTATTTTTTGTATTGAATGTGTTGGGGCGATTGGTGTTAATTGGATTATTCTCGTTGCCATTTTTTCATACACCTTCCAACATTTTGATACCTATGGTAGTGCTTGCTGCTATATGCTTTGGGGCAGTAATTTTTATTCAAAGAGACTACCACAAACTTTAAAGCACTAAACTTGCAACATGCTTATCAAATCATCCGACTACATTGGCAGTTATGTACACTTAGATAAATGCCCGCAGGCGCAAATCCCCGAATATGCTTTTGTGGGTCGCTCTAATGTGGGTAAAAGTTCACTAATCAATTATTTGTGTGGTAGAAAAGCATTGGCTAAAGTGAGTGTAACCCCCGGCAAAACACAAACCATCAATTACTTTTTAATAAACAACAATTGGCATTTGGTGGATTTACCAGGTTTTGGATATGCAAAAATTTCGCGCACTCAGCGTGGCAAATGGAGCGCAATGACAAAAAACTATTTTGAAAAGCGCAAACAATTGCAGTACGTTTTTCTATTGGTGGATGCGCGCATTCCACCGCAAAAAATAGATTTGGAATTTGCCAACTGGATGGGCGAAAAGGCTGTTCCTTTCAATATTATCTTCACCAAAGCCGATAAGGCTGGTAGTATTGAAGTGAGCAGAAATATTGATGCGTTTAAAAAACTAATGCTGGAAGAGTGGGAAGAACTACCGCCCATGTTTATTACATCATCTGTAAAAAGCAATGGCAAAGAAGCAATCCTCAACTTCATTAGCCAAGCCAATAAACAGTTTGTGCCTGCCGAAGAAAGTGTGTAGTATTTTTTGCAAACCACTTCTATTATCAACACCCTCGAAAAAGATTCACAAAAATATTTATCAGATACTTGCTTAAAATTTGAACATCGTGCAACAACAAAATTTATTTTCTACACCTAAATTGATACTAAAAAAACCGCTTGCTTTTTTTGATATAGAAAGTACCGGTGTTGATTATGTAAAAGATCGCATCATTGATTTGTGCATTATTGTTGCTTACCCCGATGGAACCGAAAAAACATACAATTTTCGTTTTAATCCCGAAATGCCAATACCGCATGAAGCAAGTATGGTACATGGTATTTATGACGAAGATGTTATTACCGCTCCTACTTTTAAAGAAAGGGCAACCGAGTTATTCGATATTCTCAACCCTTGCGATTTAGCGGGTTTCAACAGCAATAAATTTGATGTGCCAATGTTGCTCGAAGAGTTTATTCGTGCGGGTCTTTCTTTTTCTATAGATGATAGAAGTTTGGTGGATGTACATAAAATTTATGTTGCTTACGAAAAACGCACTTTGGAAGCAGCGTACAAGTTCTATTGCAACAAATCATTAGACAATGCGCACAATGCCGAAGCCGATACCCGTGCTACTTTTGATGTGCTGCTTGGGCAACTTTCGCGCTACGATGATTTACCGGGTGATGTACATGCCTTACATCAGCTAAGCAATGAAGAACGAATTGTGGACAGCGGCAGAAGGTTTGTATATCAAAACGGTGTGCCTGCATTTAATTTTGGCAAGTATAAAGGAACAACTATCGAAGAAGTGCTGAAACGTGACCCAGGCTACTACAACTGGATGTTACAGGGCGATTTTGCTTTACATACCAAGCAGAAGTTGAAAGAAATAAAACAGCAACTTACAAAGGAAGCCGCTAAGTAACCGAGCAAAAAAAAGGGAGAATAGTAAATACTACTCTCCCTTTTACATTTATCATTTAGCTAATCAATGCTGCACAACTACTTTTTTTATGGCACGAGCGCCATCTTTTGTTTGTATTGCCACAGCATAAATACCGTTTGCCAAATCTTCAACATTCACAACAGTAAAATAGCTTTCGCTGCCCACTATGTTACGAACTACTCTGCCATTAAAGTCGCTCATGGTTACAGAAACAATATTGTCTTGAATAGAAGAACTGAAAATGGTTAATGTGTTGCTTGAAGGGTTAGGAACAGTAGTAAAATTCACATCCGCTTTTTTATTCAAATCTTTAATGCTTGTGGTTATTTCGCAAGCTGATTGATCTTTAATAATTTCCCAAAAACGTGGTGCTGTGTAAGCTACCACAGTATCAATATATTTCAAACCTCTTGCTTGCGAAGCTGTTGGGTTCAATGTAGGCTCGCCAATAGGCTGAATGGCATCGTACCAGCTCCAAGGCTCGAAGCCTGCGCCATAAAATGGGTACAAACCTTGCACTGATTGTGTTATTTGTCCTGCTCCATTTTTGTTTGCCGGACCCGCAGGCGCAGTAGTGCTATTAAAAACAGTATTGTTGCCAAGCCTTTCTACACGAGGCATAAAATCGCCAGTGCCGCTTACTACAATAATTTGTGCACCACTTGATGTTATAACCACAGCTGTATTGTAGGGTGTTGTAGTTTCATCAACTCCTGCCATTGCTATTGTTGGCAATTCACCGGCTTCTACCCAAGTAGTATCACCAGTTGCAGCACCTAAAGCTACCACCGCACGCGGCAATGAATTATAACCAGCATGATTATTCAAATTTTCTGTGCCGCCAAAACCATCAAAATCTCCGGTTTTTGCTTGGTCGATGTATGGGTCGCCATTTGAATCTAAAAATTTGAAACCATACAACTCACTTTGTTTATTCAAATTGGCAACTGCCAAAGCTGAATACCCACCCGAGTTGGTGCCGCCAATAAAAATTTTGCATGGGTCAATTTTCCATGCTTTAGTGGTGCTGGCATCTTTTTTGAAGAACCGAACGCAAGTTTTAAAATCTTGCATAGCGCGATACACCGCATTGATAATTGTTTTTTCTCTGGTTTCTTTGCTGTTATCACCTGCTGCCCATCCAATTCTGTAATCAATAGAAACGGCAACATAACCCAATTTGGCAAAGCGTTTGCAAAGTTCTACAACGCTATACTGGTCTTTATTGCCCCATTGATACAAGCTTAAATAGGAACCTGCATGTCCTAAAATAATTACCGGACGATTGGTAGCTGTATCGCCATCTGGCTCATACACATCCATTAGCAAATCTTCTGTCATGGTAAACACAGAGTTGTAACCGAGGTTTTCGCCATATTTCACATTCTTGGTAACGTTTACAGTAGTAAACTGTTCAGTTAAATAGCGCTGAGCAAAAGTTGTAGTTGCTGCTGCCGCAAGTAGTAGTGTAAATAGTTTTTTCATGCTGTTTCTGTTCTGTTTGAAATTCTAATTTATGAATGAATTAATAATTATCAAGATTTGAATCTATTTTATCAAAACTGTTTTGCTTCGGAACGTGCTTTTGATTTGTTTCTCCAGTTTTTAAAAGTTTCGCCATCAATATTTACAAGTATAGAGCCATACAGCATTCTGCCAATACCCGGGCCGCCATAGGCTTGAAAGTTTCTTTTTGAAACAAGGTTGCTACCACCAAATTTAAAAGTGGTGTATATCTTTTGTACTTCCCAACTTATTTGCGCATCTAACAAAGAGTAAGAAGGTATGCTTCCGGTAAATTGCGGAGAACCTTCAAACAAAAAGCCTTGTATCCATTTATAGTTTACATTGAAACCGAAACCGCGTTGCTTTCCTATTTTAATATCGTAGCCACTAATGCCAATATTGAATTTATGCTCTGGAGTGTTAAAGGCCGGAATGATAGAATCGGTAGATCCTAATCTATTCAATACATTCCATGAGTAGTTACCATTCAAAGAATAATTATTAATGAAATAGTAATTCACGCCCACTGAGGCTCCGTAGGTCATCACCAAATCTTTTGCATTGGTGGCAATACGATACACTTGGAAGGTTCTGATTTCATTATCTACAAATCTGTTTCCTTTAAATGCGGCACCAAGCTTGTAGCCCAAAAAGCTTTTGTAAAAACTTACATAAGCACTACCATCAATGTACACCTTTTTGGCTATTAAACCGCGGTAGCCTAACTCTACTGTTTGCACTCGCTCGGGGCGCACACCTTCTACCCTAAACAGGTTTAAGCTGCGCAGCGAATCGGTACGCACAAAGTTACCACCATTAGATATGTAGTTTGCCAATGCATCAATAGAGGCAATGGAATCTACTCCATGCAAATTGCCTATCAATATTGCTCTACCTACATTGTAGTACAAATATTGATCTTGTAAGGTTGGGTTGCGCACACCAGATGAATATGAAAGGCGCACGGTATGATTGCCTCTGTACGAGTAAACCAAAGATGCCGCAGGGGTAATTATCGGATCCCAACTGCCATCTTTGCGTTTCCATGCAAAGTTTTGATTTCTATCGAAGCGAACAGTAAGTGTAGGTATTATCGAATGTCCTTCACCAAAATCAAATTTGCGCGAAGCACTAAAATATGCACCAAACTCCCAATTGCTAATCTTATTGTAAGTGCTATCTGTTGCTATATCTCTTCCATTTACATCTTGTACTCTTTTACCCAATGAATCGAGTAGGTACGTTCTAGTGAATGTGTCTTGAAAAATAGTTCCCAATGAATAAGGCAAATACATTCTGAAACTTGCTCCGGTAATCAAATCGAACCAGTTTTTATCCTGTCCTTTCTTTTTGATGTCCCATTTGTATTCTCCTTGAACATGTACCAGCTTACTTTTATCAACAAACTTTGTTCCGCCTTGTTCAAATGCAGTTCTGCTGGTAATAACATTTTTCATCGAATCGTAGGCAGAAGTGCCTGGGGTAAATCTTCTGCTGTATGTACCGCCATTAGTAAATGTGTCGGCATAAGTTCTTGCTTCTTGATGCCATTTGTTTAGCGAGTCGGAGTATTGCCCCATTACATTTTGAGCCTGATTGTATGTTGCGTTGAAAACATTGGTGTCGGGACTCAACCAAATTGCCGGATTTTGTTTGCCGCTTTGTGGCATTCCGGGCAATTGAAACAAACGACCATCGCCATTGATGCCATAAACATTTTCTTCCCAATACTTTGCATAGTCTTGCTGCCATCTAACATCAGGTTTTGAAAACTCTTGTAATTTCAAGGCTGTAAAAACAGCATCATAGGAGTTTCCACCATTTTCGGCAGTCATGTAGGCACGAATAAAAAATTTATTTTCCTTGCTAATTTCTGCGCGTACTTGATGAAACTGTAAATCTCTTAAACTATAACGATTATCGCCCTGATAAACTGTGGTGCCATAGCCGAAATTGTAGCCAACTTTTGCTTCTATTTTATCGGTTATTCTATAATGCAAAGCGGCATTCGCTTTCACATTGGTAATGTTATAATCTACCAAATCTTTTTCAAGATACCCGGTTCTAAAAAACTGCCCAAGACCAAGATTGGCTGCAATATCTTTGCGGCTGCTGGTATATTGATTTTCTCCGGCACTTCTCAGTTCATCGCCATATCTGTTTACAGCATCATAACCACCCGGGTTGTTTTCGGGTTGAACAGAATTTCTTGTTGCGCTTTTTGCATAGTTGTCGGCAACCCAATCGTAAGCTCGTAAATACGATGCCGATACTTTGAAAGCAAATTTATCATCGCCTTTTTTATTCTTAAAAGCTTTGGCATAGCGCACTGCACCTTCAAATAAATTGCGTTCTGCGCCTTTTACAAACACTGTTAATCCTTGATGGTAAAAGGGATTTTTTGTTTGCATGCTCAATACGCCATTAAATGCATTGGGACCATACAATGGCGAACTTGCGCCAACTATCAAATCTACTTTTTGAATATCAATTTCCGATGCTCCGGCAAAGTTACCTATGCTAAAATTGAAACCCGGAGCTTGGTTATCGGCACCATCTAACAACTGCAACGAACGCACCGGAGAAGTAGAGTTGAAGCCGCGAGTATTTATCACCACAAAGCCCAACGAAGCTGTTGTCATATCAACCCCCTTCATGGTGCTCAAGCCCTCGTAAAAGGTAGAAGATGCGGTTTGCTTTATCTGCTGCAAGCCCATACTTTCTATTGTTAGCGGATTTTCTTTTTGTTTTTCGGTAATGCGCGAGTCCACAATTTCCACATCTTTTAGTACGTTTTCGCTTTCGCTCAATCGCATTACAATAGATTTTTTTGCTTGTTCTTCCGAACTAATTGCCATTTCGGTAGGGTCGTATCCTATGTAAGAAAATACCAAAGTGTAAGGTGGCGACTGCGTGGGTTTAAATTTGAATTTGCCATCAATGTCGGTTTGCGCACCAGAGGTTGTACCTTTAATAAAAACAGAAGCGCCAATCAATGCCTCGCCAGTACGCTTATCAAACAAAATGCCCGACACTTCCTGTGCGCTAATTCCAATGGTTAATAAAATGAGAAATGAGAGTAATGTTTGTTTCATGAGGCTGTAAATATAAAAACTGCATTGACCTTAAAAAGCCCGCAATGCTTTTTACATCACACTATGAAAAAAACCACACTAACTAATACAATAAGGTTTTAGGTGATATTTAACTCTCCAAACGAAAAAATCTATCAAGCAAAACCAATGTAAAATCAATAGCATATAACAATAAAATATTTTCTATATGTTGAACCTTCAAACAATAAAATGCAGATTGAAATTTAGCAAAATCAATAGTTAAAACATTTGCAACTTGAAAAGATTATCAATATGATTTTAAAGTTAAGAACATAAACAACTATGATTGCAGCCGCAAAACGCATGGCAAAAAAACAACCTGAAAAATTATCGCATCGTTTTTTCCCTTCAAAACTATTGTTGTTTGGCGAACACACCATCAACAAAGGTTCTATGGGTATTGCTATTCCATCGCATCGGTTCGAAGGTTTTTTTAAACAAGAAGAACAACTAACCGGCTCTAAGGCAGCAAGCAACCAATCGTTAGAGTTACTTTCTAACTATATTATTTTCCACAAAAAACTATCGCAAAATATTGATACCGATAGGTTGCTAATGGATGTAGAAAGTGGCTTGTATTTCGACTCTACCATTCCGCATGGTTATGGCCTGGGTAGCTCGGGAGCTTTGGCTGCGGCTGTGTTATATAACTACGCATCTGCAAAGTTCAACGAAAAAAACATTGCCGCTGCTCGCGAAATTCTTGCTGATATTGAAAGCTATTATCATGGTAAAAGTTCGGGTTTGGATGCACTTGTAAGTTTTATAAATGCGCCAGTGCTGATAAGCGAAAAAGGAATTGAAAAAATTGAATTGCCTAAGGTGAAAACACCAGTGCTAAAATGGTTTTTGGTAGATACCAATAAATCGCGCAGCACTGCCAATTATGTAAATCACTTTTTGAAAAAGCACGAAGACAAACAGTTTGCAAAAGATATTGCCGACTCGTTGGTGCCAGCGGTTAATCATTGTATTGATCTATTGCTGCAATCGAAAAGCGAAAAGCTATTCAAGGCATTTGCCATTCTTTCGCAATTGCAAATGAACCTGATGCCTGAGTTTATTCCGCAAGAACTGCACAGCGCTTGGCGCGATGGTTTAAAAACAAACAATTTTTTGTTGAAAATTTGTGGTGCTGGTGGTGGTGGGTTTATGTTGGGTGTTTGCAAAGCCGATGTAGAGCCTGCGCAATTCTTTTCGAGCCATAAAGTAGTAGAAATAATGCTGAGCTAAATGGCTACTTCGCAGCTATTTGTAATTTGCTTAACCGTTTCTGATTTTATCTGCTTTTCTGTTTTCAAAAACTCTTTTGCTATGTAATTCATCACATTAGCAACTTCTACCTCATTTAGTTTAATAGGATACATTGGCTGATTATACAACACGCCATTCACCATCAACGCGCCATTCATTCCATTTTTTATCCAGCAGGGAATAGAATCAAACTTTGCGATGGCAACATCTGCATTTACAAGTGGCGGAATCAACTGCCGCACTCCTCTCCCATCTTTGCTGTGGCAATCGGCACAGTGCAGCTCATAAACCGCTTTGCCTGGGTGGTCAATAACCCCGAATGTAAATAAGTTGGAAGCTATAAAGCCAAGCACCATCAGTATTGGCGAAATTTTTAATAGCAGAATGGCATACTTTTTCATGCCGCGCATAATTAAGGATAATTGACAAACGCATTAATCATTATGCTTATTTTAGCAGTATGCTTGAAAGTTTTTTTGCACGATTTGCTATAATTTTTTCTGCTGCAACGTTGCGTTATGTTGTTTTTGCAGGGGTGGTATATCTGCTTTTCTATGTATGGAAAAAACGCGATTGGATTGGCATGAAGATTCAGCAAAAATTTCCGAATCGCGAACACATAAAGCGCGAAGTGCTGTATTCGATGCTTACCTTTTTGGTGTTTGCTTTTATTGGTGGAGGTGTTTTTTTATTGCGAAATGCCGGCTACACAAAAATTTACAGCGACTTTAATGAGTATAGTGTTGGCTATTTTATTTTCAGCGTGTTGGTTTTTATTGTTGCTCACGACACCTACTTTTATTGGACTCACCGCCTTATGCACCACAAAAAAATCTATAAGTATGTTCACTTGGTACATCACCAAAGTACTAACCCCACACCATGGGCTTCTTTTGCTTTTCATCCGCTCGAGGCGGTAGTTGAAATTGGTATTTTACCTATCATAGTTTTTGCCATGCCCGTTCATCCATTTGCTATTTTGGCTTGGGTTTTATACATGACTTTTATGAATGTGCTTGGTCATTCGGGTTTCGAGTTTTACCCTGCCGGGTTTACAAAAGGTGCAATTACAAAATGGCACAACACCTCTACACATCACAACATGCACCATCGTTTGGTAAACTGTAATTATGGTTTGTATTTCAACGTTTGGGATATGATAATGCGCACCAATCACGAAAAATATCACGATAGTTTTGAAGCAGTGCGCCAAAACTACAATTCAAAGAAAGTAGAAACAGAACCTGACGCAACCACCGATTTGCAAACCGCCTGATGTTTAGTTTTTTCCAAATGTTTTATTGCAAATTATGACTCCGCTACTTTACAAAAAAACGCTTCCGCAGGGTGCGGCAATTGGCATTAAAGCTATTGAAGGTATTACCACTCACGCACCATCTAACCAGTCGCTTACTGCAAGGCGGGTGGTAAATGCGCTATTGGGCAACAATATTGAAATAGAGAAAGATGATAGTGGCAAACCATTTGTAAAAAACGCAGCATTAAACATTTCGCTTTCGCACTCCGCTACTTTGGCGGCTGCTATTGTAAGCGAGCAACATCAAGTGGGTATTGATATCGAAACTATTCATCCGCGTATTGAGCGCGTGGCGCATAAGTTTCTTACCGAGCAGGAATTGGCAGCCATTACCACCAACAAAGTTGAGACTTTGCTGCTTTACTGGAGTGCCAAAGAGGCTTTGTATAAACTTTATGCCAAAAAGCAATTAGAGTTTACCACTCAGTTAATTGTGCAGCCGTTTCAATTGCAGCAAAGCGGAGTAATAAAAGGCTCTATAATAATACCGGATGAAGCGCAAGTATTTAACGACTTGGCTATTCAATACGAATTTTTAGAAGGGCACGTAATGGCTTATGTGTTGGGGTTGTAAATCACCGTTTTAGAAGCCAAGGCAAAGTCCTTTTTCTGTTTCATAATAGTGCTGTGCGCAGTTAGCAGCTTTAATATTTCTTCAAGGTTCTGCTCTTCTTCGGGTTTGGCTTGTTCGGCTTTTAGTTTTGCTTCAATCATTTTTAGCTGATTGAAAATATGGTATTGTTTGAGGCGAATAACCGCGCTTTCTATATCGCGAATAAAGATGTGTTTCTTTTCGGGCACAAAAATCTTGAATTTTTTTTCCCAGTTTTCGCTAATACTGTATTTACTCGAAAGTAGCTGAATGGCGGTGGTGCTTATTTCGGGGTCGGGGTGGGTGGTGTAGTAGCTTTCGTTGTTTATTAAATTACTGCCAGTGTTTTCTACAATTAGTGCGTATAATTTTTGTAGCGCAGGGGTTGATATTTCAATACCTTCCAGTTCATCGGTTAGGTAGTTTACTGCATGTATTTTGGTGTTCTCATCAACAAAAATTTCCCAACTACCGTATTCTAAAAACAGGCGCAAAACATCGCGTTCCAGTAGCTCGATGGTGTTCGAAGTAGCTTGCTCAGTTTGCTTTTGATGTTCTGTTTCCAAAACATTTTTTTCATCTGTGGTGTAGTTGGGTGTTTCGGTTGTATCAGTTTTTTTTCTACGTATTTTATTTACCTCTACTGTAATAATTTGCTCTTGCATATCGAAATGCCCTGCAAGTTCTTTGCAGTAAACCGAGCGTTGAATAGGGTCGGGAATTTTAGAAATAGAAGTGATAATATCTTTTATCAGTTCGCTTTTTTTAATGGGGTCTCCGGCTGCTTCTTTGGCAAAAAGTGATGTTTTAAAAAGAATCAAATCTTTGCGATTGGTTTTTACAAAATCAAGAAAACCTTCGGCACCTTTTTTGCTTACAAAGCTATCGGGGTCTTCTTGGTCGGGCAGCATTACTATGCGCACATTCATACCTTCTTCCAAAATCATGTCGGTACCTCGCAGGGCGGCTTTTATGCCTGCGGCATCACCGTCATACAACATGGTGATGTTGTTGGTCATGCGCTTTACCAAGCGTATTTGGTCTATGGTTAAAGCTGTACCGCTGCTGGCCATCACATTTTCTATGCCAGCGCGGTGCATAGAAATTACATCGGTGTAGCCTTCTACAAGATAGCACTCATCCATTTTGCGCACTGCCTGCTTGGCAAAAAACGCTCCGTACAACACCTTGCTTTTGTGGTAAACTTCGTTTTCGGCAGTGTTTACATATTTGGGTGCTTTTTCGTCTTTCTTTAAAATGCGGGCACCAAAGCCAAGCACTTTTCCGGTGAGGCTGTGAATAGGAAACATAGCCCGGTTGCGAAAAAAATCGCGCGTGCCGTATTCTTTTTCACTCGTTAATCCGGCTTTTATCAGTATATCTTTTTGAAAAGAATTGGCTATGGCATATTTAGTAAATACCTCTTGCCCATCGGGCGAAAAACCAAGTTGGAATTTTTCGATAGTTGCTTTATCAAAACCTCTTTCTTTAAAATAGGCTAAGCCAATGCCTCCTTCTTCGGTATTCAGCAAAAAATTGCTGTAAAACTTTTGTGCCGCATTGTTGGCTATGTAAATGCTTTCGGCCAAAGATTGTTTCTCTTTTTCTTCGTTCGAAACTTCGGTGGTTATTTCTTCAATTTCTATGTTGTATTTTTTGGCAAGATGGCGCAGGGCTTCCACATAAGTCATTTGCGCATGATCCATCAAAAAAGTAACTGCATTGCCGCTTTTGCCGCAGCCAAAACATTTATAGAAATTTTTGGCCGGAGTTACGGTAAACGATGGCGTTTTTTCGTTGTGAAAAGGGCAGTTGCCCAGCAAGTTCGAGCCGCGTTTTTTCAACACCACATACTCGCCCACCACATCTTCTACGCGGGCATCTTCCATTATTTTGGCTATGGTAAACTTGCTTATCATCTGTGCGCAAAAGTAGATTTTATTGTTTGTTCAATAAGGTTTTTTGGACGAAGTAAAGTCTGCATTAAAACGCCCTACTCACCCCAACCAAAAAGCGAAACTTCACATTTTCACCTTCATCGAAAGGAGCATGGCTAAGATAGAATGGCACATCGAAACGAAGCGTGAGCGGCTTTACACCTTGCAGCACGCCCCATTTTTTTATGGTAAACGCAGCACCCACTCCGGCATCTGCTCGCAGTTTCGAAAACTGCTTTTCGTTGCGGCTGTTGTTATAAACTATCATGCCGGCATCGGCAAAAAGATAAGTATTAAAGCCCATCCATTCGCGCAGTTTGTTCTTTTTAAAAGTGATGATTCTATTAAAATCTAACTCGGCATTTACCGAGCCGCCACTGCTGCCTTTGTAAGCAAAAACTGTGTTACCATATTTATCTGATTCGGCTGCTAAATAGCCGGAGTAGCCGCGCAAATTCAACCCACCGCTATGATGAAAGTGATTGGTAGTATTGCCAAAATTGTTCACCCAGTTTTGTGGCAATTGACCCACTGCACGCACATATTTGTTCTCCATCATTTCTTCGCCATTGGCTTGTGCCATATACAATGCGCTTTCATCGGGCAGTTTGCTGCCCGAGCCAAACCTGAAATATGCTCGGCTACGCAAATCGAACCGCCAAAAGCTAACGGTGTTGCGGTGTTCCACTTCTGCATAGTGGTAGTCCCAATTACTCATAAAGGCGGTGCTGCGCATGGCAATTTTTAACCAACCGTTTGCATTAGGTTTTGCATAACTAAACAGTACCGAGGCGTTTATAGTATTGTTGAATTGCCTTCCATTTTCAAAAAATGTACTCCATTCGTTGGGGTACAAAAGATAGTTTCTATATACGTTGCGCGGGCGGCTGAATGCTTTGTAGCTGACATCAAAAAAAATGTTTTTAGGAAGGTTGAAGCTCATGCCAGCCTTGTACAATTCATAGCCATCTAACAAGCGACTTTCGTAATGAAAAGTGCTGCCTTTAATAAATTTATCGGTGGCGTTTTGGTAAGTAAAGCGGTAGCTAACCCAACTTGCGCTGCTGCGCACTTCAGCACTAAAATTGTAGTGTGCGGGTGCCCCAAGCCGAGTATTAGCCCATACAGTAAGCGAAAAATTATGCTTTACATTCATGTAGTTGCCGTGAACATGCATTCCTATTTTAAAGCCGTCAAGCGCATTCCACCACACATCGGGGCGCATCCATATTCTATACTTCTTCCAACTTGTAAGCGGAAAAATTCTTGAATCGAAGCGCAGCTCTACTTTGTTGCGCAGGCGGTTGTTTAGCATATTGATGTCGGCCAGGCGTTCGCTGGGGTCAATAATTACATTTTTTATACCCGAAGGAACTTTAACGGTAGCTGTGTAGGTAGGGCGCAGCTTATCCCAACCTATCCATCTTTGAAGGGTTACAAGTTGCGAGTTGCGAGTTGCAAGTAAATTCTCGTTACTCGAAACTTGTAACTCGTTACTTTTTTCAAACCACGTATTCGGAATATAAAAATCTTGCACACTGCCATCTTTGCCTACCACACGAAAATCAATCGGCATCTGCATTCTGCCTTTGCGTTCAAAAGTAATTTTGTACTCGCCTTTTACATCACCTTTCCGCACTTTCTTAATTGCATAATCAATGTTTTTTGTACTTTCCATCCATTGGTCGAAAAACCAATTTAAATCTTGCTTGGTAAACCGAATAATAGTATGGCGGAAATCTTCGGGATAAGGAT
>CAZYXR010000053.1:18274-21876 GCA_964650845.1 uncultured Chitinophagaceae bacterium | reverse complement strand
GTATTAGTTGCAACGGACATGAAGTTGAGCGACTTGGTAAAAATGAAAGCAGCCACCCTAAAAAGTTTAGTTGGCTGCTCTGGGGAGGAAGAAAATAAAATACCGATTAACGTAACAAAGTAAAGGTAGAATTCGTAAACACTTTAGTGCCATCCTCCAACATACCAGATACAAAATACACATAGGTACCAACGGCACAAAGAGAAGAATTAAAAGTACCATCCCAACCTTCGGATTGGCTATTGGTACGGAATACTAAAGCGCCATTAGCATTATACACAGCAAATTCAAAATTGCTCAAAGACGCGCCTAATACTTCCAATACATCATTTCTACCATCACCATTTGGGGTAAACGCATTTGGCACAACAATTTTGTTGCTATACACACGTCCGGGTGCGTTTTCATATCCATTCTCATTCACTGTATTATCCTCCTCATCAAACGCAGCTTTATCTATCTCGGCTGTAAACACATAGTCGTCCACTGCATCTATTGCTACAGTTGGTAACGAGTTCGTTTTACCTAAGTTTGATAAATCTGAACTTACAGCAACATGTACATTTTTCAAGTTTGAGTCAACACGAACAACAACAGGCTTGTGTTGATTTTCAACAAACACTGCCACAATAGTATCACCTTGAGTGAACGATTTATCGAAGTTGGCGGTGCTGTATTGTGTATTGCTGCCTTTTACCGCCCAGTGGCTAAATTTATAGTTACCAATTGCACTTGCGGTAAAATTCACATTCACATTACTGAAATAGGTAAGCGATACCGGATAAGCATTAGGCAACACACTATTCACCATCACATTGCCGGCTCCAACAGGAGTAACATCCACTACAATACCCGACACTGGAGATACGCTGTAACAAGTATCCATTGAGGCATACACTTTTGCGGCACGGGCTTTTATCTGGCTGCGCAGTTGCTCTACGTTGTTTAACCACACTTGGTAACTATTGGCATTGCCTGGTTCCCAACGTGCACAATGGCGTTGCATTTCGGGTTGCATATCTGCCACCATTCCATTCAAGTTATCCAGCATATTGTTGCGGCTGAAAGTTGTGTTAAGCAAATCGGCATAGCGATTGATGTACAACTGATGAAACTTGCTATTATTCATCAAAGCATTGAATATATCTACATGCCCTTGCTCGCATCCTGCATTTTTGAACTGGTTTAAATTTTCTACATCACAAGCATTTGCGGTAGCTGCATCCATACTTGGTAGGTTGCTGAAGTTTTGACCCAAATTGAGAATATTATCTTGATCCCACAATTTGTAGCGCCATTTAACGCCATCACCTTTTTTGCCTCTCCACCATGCGGTGTTCCAGTTCAACCAATCGCTATTCACCAAAAATGTGTTTAGTGTAAAGTAATCAATCAAACTAAGTACATCTAATTCTGATGCAACGTAGGCGTATGCAGCAGAATCGGCCATATTGTTGTTTTGTACATATTGATACAAGGCACACCAGTCGTCTTTTGCGCTGCTGTTTGTTGCCTCATTTTCTACCGAAAGACCACCGTAGTACGAAAGCATATCTACATCCTCTTTACCTTGACCATAATACTCCTTAGTGAACTTTTCATCTACTCTTTCGCGCATTTCATAAACACCCCAATATTGTCCATTTAGGTAAATAACTACCGCTTCGTACTTGCGAGTATCTACATTAAGTTTCCCTTTTTCTGCCAGTGTTTGTGCAAAACCATCGCGCACGTGGGTGCTTGCCATACTGCCGGCAAAGCCAACGTAGTTATCGGAACCTGCTGCACGAAGAATAAGGCAATCAAAATTTGTTCTATCTGATGTATGAAACAAAGGGTATTCAATTTTTGATGCTTCACCATATTCATCGCGCACATAAAAACGCATTCCTTTTTGTTCGTAGTACCAGCTATCGTTGCCATGTCCTTTTATCCCGCCTTCAACTTTAAATTGACGGGTTTTATTCTTGTCGAAAAATTCGAGTGAGCCTGCAATTTCAAGTTGAGGTTTCATAAACTGAAATAAAGCACCAAAATCGCCACTGCAAATTGATATAACAGGTAGCGTGTGGTTCTCATTTATAAAATAAGTGTTGGTTACAACAGGGCTCGCAAGCGAGTTGTTGCCCGTATTGGGGCGAACACACGAACGCAATGATGTAGTTTGAGCAACTTGTATTGGCGCTGCATAAACTTTTGCAGTTGCGCTTATGGCAGGGTCGCTACCATCGGTGGTGTAATACACTGCAGCATCCGCTTCGAGTGTAGTTAATGCAATAACAGTTGCACCATTAAAGAAAGCAGCTTCTTGATTAACTTCCGGAGAAGTAAGGTAACGCGATTTTCCGTTTACATTTTGCGCACCAGGTGTGGCAACTTCAAAAACACCCCATTGCAAATTACCATCTGTAACACGACCACGGCTATGATTCTTCTTTGCTGCCAAAACTTTCACCGAATCTATTACAACTCCATTACGCGAAAGCGTTAATGTTTCTTTGCCTTTTGTTTGGCTTAATTTAAAGTTTGTGTGATGCTGATTATTGAAGTATCCATTTTTTCCTGAACATACAAACACCACTGAACTTTTGGCTGGAACGATAACATTGGCAGGAATTGAAAACTTGTTTGGCTTTGTGGGATTATCGCTCAGCGTGTAACCTTGCAACGAAATGGTGTTGCTTGTTGGATTGTATAATTCAACCCAATCTTCAAACTTCGCTTTACTGATGTTGTTGCCTCTATCCATAACCTGCTCGGTTGATGTTTGAAAGGCATCCTTATTTGCGGCACTATATTCATTGATAACCAATTGGGCATCAACTTCCATAGCAAAAAGCGCAATGGCAACTGTGGCGCACAGGCGCACACCTTGGGTGGGGAGTACTTGGTTCAGCATTGTTCAGACTTTTAAGTTTTCAGACTTACAGTCAATGTAACACCTCAAAAAAGGTTTGTCAAGTAGTGGGATGATTTTTATTTGTTAAAAATCAAGGTGCAAAAAAAATGCCTTACTCAATTCCTTTTAGGCGTTCTAAATCTTCCGGCACATCTATCGAAACACTTTCCAACTCGGTGAGTGCAACCTTAATTTTATATCCATGCTGCAGCCATCGAAGTTGCTCTAACATTTCTGCCGCCTCTAACTTTGTTTCATTCAGTTGAACTACTTCGAGCAAAACTTTTTTCCTAAAAGCATAAATGCCAATGTGCTTATAAAAAGTACTTTCGAGTGCTGTGCGGTAAAAAGGTATAGCGCTACGGCTAAAGTAAAGTGCATCGAAGTTATTATCGAAAACAACTTTTACGATACTACTTTTCACAAAATCAACTGCATCGTTTTGTTGCTTTGCAAGCGTAGCAATTTGTACCTTATCGTCAATAAAACAATCTGCTAAAAGATGAATTTGCTCGGGCTGAATAAAAGGCTCATCGCCTTGAATATTGATTACAACATCGGCATCTAAATTTGCTGCTACCTCGGCAATGCGCTCGGTGCCATTGTTATGTTCTACCGAAGTCATCACCACTTTACCGCCAAATTGCCTAACTGCTTGTTCTATGCGGGCATCGTCTGTTGCTACAATCACATCATGCAAATT
>CAZYXR010000053.1:13942-18264 GCA_964650845.1 uncultured Chitinophagaceae bacterium | reverse complement strand
TGTTCATACACACGTTGAACCATCGTTTTTCCAGCTATCTCCACCAATGGTTTACCAGGAAAACGCGAAGACGAATATCGCGAAGGAATGACACCTACAATTTTCATACTACAGCTACAACCAGGTAATTGCCCTGTATTTTCAACACCTTTACTTTTGTGTCTTTTGAAATAAAATCGCCTTCAGAGATTACCTCATGACGAGCATTATCAATAGTTGCCTTGCCTGCCGGTCGCAGGTCAGTTAGGGTAATTCCTTCGCTGCCAATTAAATGCACAAGCGAATTTTCTTGCACCGAAAAACCTTCTTTTGAAGAAAGTTTATCGGTAGGTGCTAACCGTTTAAAAAATGATGAACCGAACATTTGCTTACTGAATGAAACGATAATAATAAGTGGTGCAATCATAGCAATTGTTACCATTAAAAACGAACGCCCGATTTCATCGGTAGATACAGCCGAAAAATCAAAGTCCACATTGCGCACCAAAGCCAACGATAAACCACCTATGGTAAGCGCTATGCCTACCACGCCAGCCACACCAAAACCAGGAATAACAAAAATCTCCATTAAAAGCAGCACTATACCAATTATAAAGGCGAGAATTTCCCAGTTAGCAGCCAAGCCTTCAAGATACAATGGAGCGAAATAACACATTGCCGCCAACACACTTACGGCAATAGGAAACATAGTTCCGGGTGCTTTGAATTCAAAATACAAACCTCCAAAAATGAGCAGCAAAAACACACCCGACACTGCAGGATTTACCAGCCAGATTATTACAGCCTCAACCCAACTCGATTGATGATTTTCTAAATCTGGAGAGCCATCCAACAACTTCACTATTTCATTTACACTTTCAGCTTTGCTATTACAAAATCCATATTTTATGGCTTCATCGGTAGTAAGTGTTACTATTTTCCCTTTTTCTTTTATACTATCAATTACTAAATTTTCGTCCGTCATACCTTCGGCAATCAAAGGGTTTCGCCCAGTTTCTTCGGCAGTAGCCCGCATTTTTTTGCGCATATAACTTTGATACTTTTCGGGCATTAACTCACCGGTTTGGTTTACTACCGAAGCTGCTCCAATGGTTGCGCCAGAAGCCATATAAATACTATCGCAGGCAATGGATATTAACGCTCCGGCACTTGCAGCATTGTTGCGAATAAACACAACAGTGGTAACTTTAGTTTTTAGCAATGCTGTGCGTATTTTATCGGCATCATCTACCAAACCGCCATAAGTATCCATTTCTATCAATAAATACTTGGCTTTTCGAGCTTCGGCCTGCGCAATACCACTTTCCACAAGGCGAGTTACAGAGGGCGAAATCTCAGATTTAATATTGATGCGATACACAATATTTTCAGCATTGGTGTGTAATGAAATACACAGCAATACAAAAGCAGTTGTAAAGAATGAATAGAAACGTTGCATGGAAAATTTTAGTTAAGGTACATTTGTATTAATCCAGATTTAAACTTTAATCATCATTGTAACGTAGAAGATAACATGTTAATTCGCAGCGTATCTCTGATTGTTTGTAAAGGAATAAATTTTATGCAGATAAGGCAACTGTTTTTGGGTGTTATATTACTGAATGGGCAATTGGTGATAGCACAGCAAAACGACTGTCATGTTCATACTGTGCAGCCGGGCGAGGGTATTTACTCAGTATCTCGATTGTATGCCACTAAGCCGGCACACATTATGGCAGCAAACCCCGAAATAGGAAAAGAAATGCAAATAAAAGTGGGGCAAAAATTGTGTATTCCTAAAAATGCTTCTGTTATTCCTACTGAACAAATTATTGAAGCCAACAAAGTTTTGCACGAAGAGCAAAACAACACAAACACCAAAACAATCAACCCGCTCAACCCCGTAAAAGAAGGAAGTTTATGGATTCACACCGTGCAGAAAAACGAAACCTTCTACGGTATTTGCAAATTGTATCAAGTATTGGCATACGATATGATCGCCACCAACAACCTACCTAATACACTTGTTATGGAAAATCAAAAATTGATTCTTCCTATCAACGCGATGATTCCAAACCAACCGACAAAAACACAGCAAGCACCGGTTGAAGTATCGCCTTTGGTGGAAATGACAAAAAACGCTGCTGCCGAAGCCAAAACTGAAGCCGAAAAACCAATTGCATCTAAAGAAAAAAAAGATGCAACCGAAAAGAAAAACAATAAATCGGACACAAAAAAGAAAGACGAAAAAGCAAGCCCTAAAACTGAACAGCAAGCTACCGACTTAAATAAAAACAGTGCTAAAACCGAACCTTCGGTTGCAAAAACACATACTGTACAAAAAGGTGATACCTATTTTAACCTCACAAAAAAATATAACCTTGAATATGTAGATATTAAACAGTTGAACAACCTATCTTCTACCGATTTAAAACTTGGGCAAACAATTATTGTTTCAAAACCACAATCGGTAGTTAAAGAAGATGAAGAAGATGGAATTCCGGCAAATGCACATATCATAGATTTATCGAAAGAGGTTGCAAAAATGGAAGATGCAAAGCCTATTGAAGCATCTTCTATTGCATCAAAAAACACTAAGAAAAAAACGACTTCAACCAACAAAGAAAAAGCTTCAAAAAACAAGGAAGAAAAACTAACTGCAATTGAAAAAGAAGATATAGCCAAAGATGAACCAAAAAACATTGTAGTGGAAGAAAAAGTAGAAGCTCCTCAACCAGTAGCTATACAACCCGAGCCGTTTGTAGAAACCAAACCACAAGAAGCTAATGCCGCAAACGCTATTATTGAAGAAAAACCTCTTGAACCCGAAAGTGTAGATATTGTTGTAAACGAAATACCAAAAACAGAACCCATTTTAGAGGCAAAACCGGTATTAAGTTTTTCTGAAGAGTATGGCAACAACTACAATTCATTCGCATCAAACAACAACTACAAATTGCAAAAATTTCGTGGCACAGCAGGCTATACAGAATCAATAACCGGAAACGAATACTTGGTGTATTACAACGGTGCCGAACCCGGCAGTATCATTAAAATAACCAACTTAATGAGCAAACAATCTGCTTTTGCAAAAGTAATCAATTCGGTTTCCTCAGCAGATAATGCGGATAATGCTTCGCTCAAAGTTTCAAAAAAACTTGCGCAGCAGTTACAAGTATTAGACGATGTTTTTTTAGTAGAAGTAAGTCGCTATGCAAAAAACTAACTAATCCTATTGCTATCTTGCAATATGAAATATGTTTTTGCGCTTCTTTTACCACTTTGCATTTGTAGTTTTTTATCGGCACAATATCCACTTTACTCGGGCAAGCCGGTTTTTCACGGTGCCGAACGCGTAGGCAACTATCCCAATACCTTTTTTTTACACACCGTAGCAGCCACAGGCGCACGACCAATTTCATTTTCGGCAAAAGGGCTTCCACAGGAACTTGTGTTAGATTCCACAACCGGAATTATTACCGGCACTGCACCCGCAAGTGGCAATTATGAAGTAAGCATTACCGCCACAAACAGCATAGGCAGCACCGCCACCAAAGTAATGTTGTATATTGGCGATAAACTTGCCCTTACTCCGCCCATGGGATGGAACAGCTGGAATGTATTTACTTGGGCAATTGATGAAAACACCATTAAAGAAATTGCCGATGCAATGGTAACAACAGGCATGCGCGACATCGGCTATCAATACATCAACATTGACGACTTTTGGCATGGCGAAAGCCGCGATAAAAACGGCAAACCTTTAGTTGACACAAAAAAATTTCCAAACGGCATGAAAGCACTTGCCGATTATGTACATAGCAAAAGCCTAAAACTCGGGATTTACTCTTGTGCCGGCAAACTTACTTGTGGCGAAAAATTTGGAGGTTATGGCTATGAAACTATTGATGCCCAAACCTATGCCGAATGGGGTATTGATTTACTAAAATACGATTACTGCTTTGCCCCATTAGCCAAAAAAGATGCCATTGAAAGATACACCACAATGGGAAGTGCATTAGCAAAAAGCGGCCGCTCCATTGTGTTTAGTGTGTGCGAATGGGGATTGCGAAAACCATGGAAATGGGCATCAGAACAAGCACATGGTCATTACTGGCGTACAACACTCGATATTTTTGATGCTTGGAAAGGTGGCACATTACTACAAATGAGCATTATCAAAATTCTAAAACGACAAAAAAGGCTGGAGCAATATGCTGGACCTGGAAGTTGGAACGATCCCGACATGCTTATTGTAGGTAACTACGGTGCAGGTAAAGCAACACCGGCAAATGGAAAACACAAAGGTCTTAACGATACACAGTATCAAAGCCATTTTGCAA
>CAZYXR010000053.1:8692-13932 GCA_964650845.1 uncultured Chitinophagaceae bacterium | reverse complement strand
TTGGTGTTTATTGAATGCGCCACTATTAAGTAGTTGCGATTTGCGCACCATGAACACTGCAACAAAAAACATTTTGCTCAATGCCGAACTCACCGACTTAAATCAAGATGTTCTGGGTAAACAAGCTTCGCTTATTTACAGCAAAAAAGGGATTATGGTTTACAAAAAAGATTTGAAAAACGAAGGCTTTGCCATTGCATTTTTAAACACCTCTAACTCAAGCAAAACCATGCCCACTTTTATTGCAATAGGATTGAACGCCCACGACTTTGAAGGTAAAAATGCTTCGACCCTATTACATTAAAACAAGTCGATAACTTACCGGCAAGTATTGCACCTTACGAAACGGTTATAAGAGTTTACAGATATTAGTCAGCTTATACTTGTTTTAAGGTTGTAAATTTTACATTTGCGCGGTCTTAATTCAGAAAAAACTTAACATATAGCCCAATGATAGAAATAGGCGCGCAACCCTTAACTCAACACAACATATTTAAAGTTCTGTTTGAAGGAGAAAAAATACAATTAAGTGAAGCCTTACTAAAGAAAGCAGAAAAAAACTTCTACTTCCTACGCGATTTTTCTTCCGACAAAGTGATATACGGCATCAATACAGGCTTTGGCCCTATGGCGCAATATAAAATATCGTATTCAGATAGATTGGTATTGCAATACAACCTTATCCGCAGCCATGCAGGTGGAAGTGGCAAACCCATTGATGTTTTGTATGCAAAAGCAATGTTGCTTGACCGATTGAACACTTTGGCACAATGCAAAAGTGGTATCCACCCCGATTTGTTACTACTCATTGCCAACATGCTGAATGCCAATTTAATTCCGGTGATATATGAGCACGGTGGCGTAGGCGCAAGTGGCGATTTGGTGCAACTTGCGCACATGGGCTTGGCAATAATTGGCGAAGGCGAGCTGTGGGAAAATGGAGAGATAAAACCTGCCGAAGATGTTTTGCGCAACAACAACCTTACACCATTTGCCATTCGCCTGCGCGAAGGTTTGGCATTGATGAACGGCACATCTTGCATGACTGGCATTGGCATATCAAACGTATATTTTGCCCAACGATTGCTAAACTGGAGTGTGCTTTTTTCGGCCACTATCAACGAAATTTTCGAAGCATACAACGATCATATTTCTGCTCCGTTAAATGAAGCTAAGTTGCACAACGGACAAGTAAAAATTGCCGAAGCCATGCGCAATGTTTTGAGCAAAAGTAGCCTAATGCGCAATCGGCAAGAACATCTTTATACAGAAACAGTAGAAACACATTTCAAAGAAAAAGTGCAGGAGTATTACTCCCTTCGTTGCACCCCGCAAATACTTGGTCCCATATACGACACCATTCTCTACACACAGAATGTTGTGGTAAATGAATTTAATTCAGTAAGCGATAATCCAATAGTGGATGATGAAATTGCAAATGTGTTTCACGGAGGAAATTTTCATGGCGACTACGTTGCTTCGGAAATGGACAAACTGAAAATTGCCATCACTAAACTTTCAATGCTTGCCGAAAGGCAATTGAACTACCTTTTGAACGACAAACTGAATGGCAAATTACCGCCATTTATCAATAACGCAGTTAAAGGTTTGAACTTCGGCATTCAAGGCATACAATATACTGCCACTTCCACAGTAGCCGAAAACCAATCGCTTTCAACACCGGTTTATGTACACAGTATTCCAAGCAATAACGACAATCAAGATTTAGTAAGCATGGGCAGCAATGCCGCATTGATGGCAGCGCGAGTAATTGACAATACTTTTGAAGTACTAAGTGTTCACGCACTTGCTATTGCCGAAGCCATAGACAGCTTAAATATGAGCCAAAGACTTTCAGAAAAACCTAAAACGTTTTATTCTGGAATCAGAAGTATTACAGGGCAGATTCAACTTGACGAAGCTAAATTCAAAGCACTAAAAGATATTAGAACCTACTTAAAAAATACTGATATCAACGTTGGACTATAAGAGTTTGCACAAACAAAAAAACAATTATTCATCACTAATAAATAGAATGTAATGTACGCTTTAGTAACCGGTGGTTCGCGAGGAATTGGCAAAGCAGTAAGTTTAAAATTAGCAGCCGAAGGATATTATGTAATTATCAATTACAGAAGCAACGAAGCCGAAGCGCAAAATACCTTAGCGCAAATAAAAGCAGCAGGTGGCAATGGCGAATTGCTTCAATTTGACGTAGCCGACAAAACGCAAATTGAACAAATCTTGGGCGCATGGGTAGAGGCAAATAAAGACACAAAACCCATCCAAATCTTAGTAAACAATGCAGGCATACGCAAAGACAATTTATTGATAATGATGCCCGAAAACGATTGGCAACAAGTGTTGAACACCAACCTCAATTCGGTATTTTACATCACAAAATTAGTATTGCCTTCTATGCTGTTAAAACGCTACGGCAGAATAGTAAATGTAGTATCACTTTCGGGTATAAAAGGCTTACCGGGGCAAACCAACTACTCGGCATCAAAAGCAGGAGTAATAGGCGCAACCAAAGCATTGGCACAAGAAGTGGGGCGCAGAGGCGTTACCGTAAATTGTGTAGCACCAGGATTTATAAAAACTGAAATGACAGAAGGGATTGAAGAAAGTCAGTTCCGAAATATTATCCCCATGCAGCGTTTTGGCGAAGCCGATGAAGTAGCCGAAGTAGTGTCCTTTTTAGCATCAAAAGGAGCCTCTTACATCACCGGAGAGGTGATAAACGTGAACGGAGGTTTGCATACTTGAGTAAGAAAAAGCGGAAACAATAAAGGAAGTATATTCAGATTCTTTCTTCAAAGGCAATAGTAAACCTACTACCCTGCAAATTTGAGTATTGAACTGTTGCTCTAATTTGTTGCGAAAGGAGTTTTATCAACCTCAACCCAAGTGTTTCTGAGCTTTCCAATGGGTTTTCATTTTGAATTCCTTTACCACTATCGCAATAAACAAGTACTATCATTTTTTTGCCTAAATCTGCAAGATCTACGTTAACCGACACATCAATAACTATTTCTCCTTTTTCATTTTCATTAAAAGCATACTTGAATGAATTGGTGAGCATTTCATTTAGCATTAAACCAAGAGAAATCGCTTTATCGCTTAATACAAAAACAGGCTCTACATTAAGCGTAATGACAACATTGCTGTGATGGTGTTGAAAAACCTTCATAATCTCTGCCGCCAAGTCTTCAATAAATGATTTTAGTTCTACTTTTTCAATGTTCTCTGCCTGATACAACCGTTGATGTACCAATGCAATTGACCGCACTCTGTTTTGACTCTCGGCTATAGCACTTTTTGCTGCTTCATCTTTAAGCACCATACTTTGCAGCGACAAAATACTGGAAATAGATTGTAGATTATTCTTAACTCTATGATGAATTTCCTTCATCAACATTTCTTTTTCTTTTAGTAGAATTTCTTTTTGAGAAAGCGTTTCTTCTAACACTACTTTTTGTTGTGCAAGTTCATGTGTTCTGACTTTTATTGTTTGTTCTAACTTAACGTTTTGTTGCCTTAGAGCATACTCTCTCCATTTGATAAATAAAATTAGGCTGACTATAAGAGCACTAATGACTAACAACCTAAACCACCAAGTAAGCCACCAAGGTGGGTTGATGGTAAATGAGTATGTAATGAATTCTTTGCTTACTTGGTGGTTACCATTGATTGCTTTTGCTTTAAAAGTGTATTGCCCAGCCAAAAGGTTCGTATAAGTTATTGCACTTGCAACATCAGGTATTGACCACCGTTCATCCTGACCCTCCAAAATAAAACTATAACGAACTTCATCAGTAGTGAGCGCCTGAATATCAAATGTGAGATGGTTTTTATTGTGCGACAGTTTTAGATTTATAGGAAGGGTGGTTGACACATCTATTGAATCTGCAAATTCAAGCCAACTGGCATTTTCGTAAAAGAGCCGTATGTTTTTGAGTTGTATTTTTGGGGGTGATGATTCCCTAAAATCAAGCAATGGGTTTAGCTGCCACAGCCCATTTACAGTTGCCAACCATAAGATTCCGTTCGCATCTATTGAAATTCCGTTGGGGTTGATGGAGGAAGAGTTAAACCCATCGCGTTGTGTGTATGCTGAAACCCGCTTATTTGCATTGAAGTCTATTTTATTCAATCCCTTTTCGCTACCAGCCCAAAGCGCGTTGTGTTTTTCATCCCATAAAAGTGAAGTAATGTGATTGGAGCTTAGTCCATCTTTTGCAGTGATGAAACTAATTTTATTACCATCAAAAACACAGATACCAGAATCACTTGTTCCGAAAAAAAACAACTGTTTGTTATCACTTTCAATACTCCATACTGTTTGCTTTTTATACTGATTTTTAGTTATGAACTTTTTAAAGGTATTTCCATTGAATTTAATCACACCATCATTTAAAGTGCCTATCCAAATGTTGTTCTTGCTATCTGCATGAACAGATAAAACATCATCAGGCACAATACTATTGGAGGGATCAAACACTTGTACAGACGAATCATTAAAAACCAGCAAACCCGAACCAAAAGTTGCTATCCATGTATTTCTGTCATTATCATGTACAATGTTTTGCGGAGCAATAATTTCTTTATTGCCGATTTTGCGGTAACGTTTTTTGATTTGATAATTACCGTCATCTTCTTTCAAAACAAATATTTCCGAAGCAGTGCATACCCAAATATTTTGTTGCTTATCTGTTGAAATACAAGAAATACTTTCGCTACTCAACGCATCCGGCAATTGTATTTTTTTCAACCTGTTATTTAAAAATTCATACAAGCCTTCTGATGTTCCTACGAGATGGCTCTTATGGTTTGGCGATGTTTGGATGTAGCTGATATTATTATTCTGCAAACCCTCTTTACCGCTGAAATAGCTAAATGCGTCACTGCTTATTAGGTTCACACCACCAGATAAAGTGCCTACCCAAATATTGTTTTCATAATCACACAGAATTGTCTGCGCAGCATTGGAAGAAAGCCCGTTTTGCTCATTGAATACTTTGAAGTTTTTACCATCATATTTCAACACGCCCGCACTTGTGGCGAACCACATGTTACTGTGCCTGTCCTGCGTAATGCTGCTGATAAAACTTTGGTTGAATGGGGCGGGCAACTCAAAATTCCTAAAACCTGATTTGGGGTTGTGAATCACAATATTTCCTTCGGTTGTGCCAAGCCAAACGTTTCCTTCGGCATCGGTAAATGAGGTGAAAAAGATT
>CAZYXR010000053.1:0-8682 GCA_964650845.1 uncultured Chitinophagaceae bacterium | reverse complement strand
TGTCAGACCCCCGCAAATCAGTTGATGTGAAATCAAAAATTTCTTTGTTTTCATACTTGGCAAACCATTTGTTATGACCGAACCAGAGCGTATTATTTCTATCTGCTGTGATGGTGAATACGTTGTTGTGTTTAAGTCCGTTTTGAGTAGTAAGGCTTTTTATCTTTCCAGACTTATCCATTGCAAGCACCCCATCGCCTGCCGTGGCAAACCACTTGGTGTTATCGCTATCAACATAAATACAGTACACTATTTTATCAGTTAGCCCTTCTTTGCTTCCATAATTTTTGAAAGCAGTGCCATTAAACATAGAAACACCCGAGGCCGTGCCTATCCAGATATGACCAAATTTATCTTCGGTAATGTACGTTGCATCATTGTTTATTAGTCCGTTTGCAGTGGTGAGCGTGATGAAGTTTTTTCCATCAAATTTACTGACACCTCCAAGCTGGTTTGCAAACCAGATATAACCTTTACTATCCTGAAAAATATTATTAACACTGGTGCTGCCAAGTCCATTGTGTATGGTGAAGTTGCGGAAGTAGAATTGCTGAGCAGGAGTTGTAAGGCTACAAGCAAACAACAGCACTAAAAGGATTGTAATTTTCGGCTTGTATGACATGTGATTCTTTAGGAGACATTCCAAGTCTTAAAGACTTGGAATGTCTATAATCATGACTTATTTCAACGTTTTCAACTCCTTCATCAAATCATCTTTCAATACTTTATTCATAGGCACTTGTCTGCCGGCAACAACTACATTGGCAATGGATATACTCTCCAACTCGTGCAAGTTAATGGCGTAGCTGCGATGTATTCTAAAGAAGTTGCCGTGTGCATAGTCGTTCAGGAAATCTTCAATCTTCATTCGAGAAACATGACATTTTTCTTTGGTGTAAATATTGAGATACACATTTTCGCTTTCCACATAAAGTATGTCCCTAAGTTTGATTTTGTGATAGATGCCAGCCTCACGGATAAAGAGACTATCACTAAGGGCTTTGGCGACTGATTGGGCGGGTGCTTTTCCTGTTTGCTGACTGACGAAATTGCTAAACGTAATCTCTATGGAGGAAAATAAATCGCTTTGCACAAAGGGCTTTATCAGATAAGCTGAGGGTTTTACTGTTTTAGCGCGCTCAATGGTTTCGGCATCCGTGTTACCTGTCAGAAAGATAAAAGGGATATTAAAGTTGTTGTTCACTTCCGCTGCCAATTCTATGCCGTCCTTTGTATCATTAAGCGAAATGTCAATAAGGAGCAAATCGGGCTGTCCGGATTTAATCATTGCTAAACCATCATTGAAGTTATAGGCAGGGCGCAAGGGACTGTAACCTATTTGTTGCAGTGTAAGGTATATTTCTTCGGCTATCAACAACTCATCTTCAATAATGCCTATGCGCAGTTTAGTCATGAAGGCGAATTAGGGGATTTTGATTGATTATTTATGATGGATTATTGATTATTTATTGAAAAGTCAGAAGATACTTTTAAAAAAGTTCCAAGCCTCCCACCGGAGGCTTGGAACTACCTATCTCATTTTACTGTTTTGTAAATCTGCTTAACGCTGTTTTGCCGGTAATGGTTTTTAAGCTGATGGTGTAAAAACCTTGTGCAAGTAAATCCACTTGTATTGTATTTATTGCTCCTTTCTTCTCATGTACCAACTCACCAAGCATGTTGTAAACTTCTACACCAGCAATAGGCTCGATGCAGGTGATGTACAATATATCTGAAGTAGGATTTGGGTAAATGCTAAAGCGTAAATCATCTGCCTCGTTTATACCCACACCGTTTACATTTACAACTGCACTGGTGTCGCTGCAATTATTGCCATCAGTGACAATTACACTGTAATTTCCATTTTGAGTAGCTATATACGTTTGTGCATTAGCACCATTAATTGGTTGTCCACCCAATAGCCACTGATAGTTGCTGAACGACTGAGCAGAAAGAGTGTTGCCGTTTTGTGTAACCGTTGGAATTGGTAAGGAATTTACTACCAATGTAAGCGTAACGATAGAATCACAGCCGCCCACACTGGTTAAAGTATCCTTGTAAGTATTGCCGGGCTGGTTTAGGTTTTGACCATTAAAGAAAAACGTTTCATCAGCGCAAATGATAGCAGTGGTAGTACCTGTAACTGTAGTTACTTCGGTCAGATTTAAAGTAACTGAACTATCGCAGCCTAAAGCTGTGGTAAATGTTTCGCTATACTGCCCGCCTTGGGTTAAGGATTGGCTTCCTAATACATACGTTTGTCCCGGACATATTTGTGCATTGACAGTATTGTTGATTGGATTTAAAATAGTAAGATTTAATGTCACCGTGCTATCGCAACCGTTTGCTGCGGAAAAGGTTTCTTGATATGGTCCGCTTTGAAATAGCTGATTACCATTAAAGGTATATGACTGACCATTGCAGATAGTGTGAGCAAAACTGCTGGCAATAGGGTTACGAACAGTTAAATTTAAGGTAAGTATAGAATCGCAACCAGCGGCATTCACGAGTGTATCTTTGTAACTACTGCCCGATTGTGTCAGGTTTTGACCATTAAAGAAATAGCTATCGCCCGCGCAAATGGTTTGAGCAAGTTGACCTGTAGTAGGTTGTCTAATAGTAACTGTTTGGCTGGCGGTAGCACTGCAATTTGCTCCTAAGCTAACTGTAACAGTGTAAGTGGTAGTGCTGGTTGGCGAAACCGTAATAGCAGCATTAGTACCAAGACCATTTGACCAACTATATGTATTTCCTCCGTTTGCTGTTAAAGTGATGTTACTACCGTTGCAAACAGATCTAGCGCCTGAGATACTTGCGGTTGGTGCACTTTGCACACTAACAGTTTGGCTGGCAGTGGCGGTGCAGTTGCCTGCTCCTGTTACGGTTACAGTATAAGTAGTAGGCGAAACAGGAGAAACTGTTATTTGTGCATTGCTACCTAAGCCATTGCTCCAAGTATATGCGGTGCCACCACTGGCTGTAAGGGTAGCACTTAACCCGCTACAGATTGTAGTAGCTCCATTTATTGCAGCGGTTACGGTGTTTACGGTTACTGCTTTAGCAGCAGTTGCGCTGCAATTGTTGCCATCTGTTACGGTTACGGTATAAGTAGTGGTTGCTGTGGGCGAAACCGTTTTGCTTGCGCCCGCACCCAAACTGTTGCTCCATGCGTAGCTAGTGCCACCGCTTGCGGTTAATGTTGCGCTTGCACCACTGCAAATTGCTACCGTTGCCGGAGCAATAGCTGCCGTTGGCAACGAGTTTACAGTAACTGTTTTAGTAGCCGTGGCAGTGCAGGTATTAGCACCGGTTACGGTTACGGTATAGGTAGTAGTGTTAGTAGGCGAAACCGTTTTGGTAGCTCCTGCGCCCAAAGTATTACTCCAGTTGTATCCTGCGCCACCAGTGGCGGTAAGCGTGGCAGAGCTGCCTGTGCAAATAGCCACCGATGCGGGCGATATATCAGCGGCAGGTGCAGGGTTTACGGTTACGGTTTTAGTAGCCGTAGCTGTGCAACCATAAGTAGCCTCGGTAGCTGTTACGGTATAAGTAGTAGTGCCTGTTGGCGATACCGTTTTAGTATCACCACTGCCAAGGCTATTGCTCCAAACATAAGTATCGGCACCGCTGGCGGTGAGGGTCGTAGGTGTGTTAGGGCATACAGCTATTGTAGCGGGCGATATTGCTATTGTTGGTAGAGATGCCACATTCAAATTAAGGGTAGCCTCGGCTGTGCAATTGGCAGCATTGGTAACAGTAACTGTGTAGGCAGTAAACACTGTGGGGCTTACTGTTTTAGTAGCTCCCGTGCCCAAGCCGTTGCTCCAGGCATAACTAGTACCGCCCGATGCTGTAAGCGTGGCACTGCTGCCAATACATACTACTTCATCGGCATCAGTGGTGGTTAGGTTGGCATTAGGGATAGCATTTTCGGTAATTATAATAGCGTTGGAAGTATCAGAACATTGCCCTGTTTGCGCCTCTAGATAGTAAGTGCCTGCCTCGCCATTGCTGAAAGTTAGCGAATCGGCAAATTGAATAAGGTTGTAGCCATTATCCATCCATTTGTAATTTACATTGGTAGCACTAAGCGAACGAATAGTAACCGATGAACCTGTGCAGAACGCACCCGAAGCAGGGCTTGGCGTTGGGTTGGGCGTTTCGGTAACTGTAAAATCTACAAACACGGTATCGGAATTGCAGAGGTTGGATACAATGCACATATACAAACCTGAATCGGCTAAGGCAATATTATTTAAGGTAGCTGTGGTGCTGTTTGAAATAACAGTATTGCCTTTTTTCCATTGATAGGTTGGGTTATCGCCCTGAATATTGTTGGTATAATCCGCTATATCGAAGGTATAGCTTGCGCCTGTGCAGCCGCCACCGCCATTGGCAGGGTAATGATAACCACCTGTACCCACATATATCGGCTCGCGAGGCCCGCCAATAGTAAATATACGGCTGCTGATGCTGCCGCACTCACCCTCGACAGTGCAGATGTAAGTGCCCGTATCTTCATTATTTGTGTAAAAAGATGGGAAATAAAGCACCGAGCTATCAGATACTACAGCCCAACCTCTTTCACCACTATTTTGATGAATATCTTTATACTTAAACCAATGATATTTTTTGCAGGTAGCCCCACCCACACCTATGCTTACAGATAGCGGCAAACCCGTGCAGCCAATTACATCTTGTGGTTGGCTGGTGATAGTTGGCGGATTATTACATGGTGAATACTTAGCAAAACTAGCACCTAAATAGGAGTTGGGTGAATTAAACGGATACGGGTTGTTGTTACATGCTCCAAAATTTAATGGGTTAACCGTAGTGTTACTTTGTTGCACATTGTTTGATGCAACGTGTAAATTGCCATTGCTGCTGGCAAAAGTCCGCAAGGGGCGGTAATTTAGATAAGAATGCTCTGATGTTAAATAGGTGTTTACGTTTTGTGTATTACCACTTAAATCTATACTGGCAATAAATTGATAAAAGTCAACACTATTACCCAAATTTTTACCACTAGGCATAATCAAATTGCCAGAGGTAATATCCATATCTTTTGCAGCATCCCACAGTTGCCCGGCAATATATAGCTTGGTGCCGTCTCCACTCATTGTAAAATCATTAATAAAACTTCGTTGAAGAGAATTATTAGTGTAGTTCTCATCTATTGTTCTAGCCCAAATTAAACTGCCCGATGGGGAATACTTGGCAACAAAGCCACGCTCAGAATTACCTGGTCCCAAATTATTACTTTGATAAAGCAAATGTTCACCCGCGCCCGGATCAAAATCAACCGTATCTTCCAACGTGCCTGCTATGTACACATTGCCAGTAGCATCAGTAGCAATATTAGATGGTGAAATTATTAAACCTGATCCACCGTTTGAATTTAATGCAAATGCCCATTGTAAAGTCATGGTAGAGCTATATTTGGCTATGAACATGTCATTGCCCACTGCCGTTAGCAGGCTAGTTCCCGCATTTACATCAAAATCTATATTGCCGCTTCTAAATACACCACACATCACATAGTTGCCACTGGCATCTTGCTTGGCTTTAAAATAATCTGTTCCGCTATTAAAAGCATCAGCCGATTGACCTGTGCCCGCCCAATTGGGCGAAGAAGTAGATACCCCCGTTGTTTTGTTCAAAAATGATATACTGAATATACCTGTAGAGCCTTGAGAGCATCCTTGCACACCCAGCTCATTACTGGCATTTATAAACAAATTGGTAACTGAATAGTTTGCAACTGAAGCTCCGGCACTGCCCCACACAAAATTACCTACCGAGGTGTATTTAGCTACAAACCAATTGCTACCTGTAGGGGTTAAAAAAGTTCCGGCATTGGGGTCAAGGTCAGTTGCGCCACCCGGGTTTCCGGCTACATATATATCACCGGTTGCATCAAGAGTTAATTGATAAATACGAACTAAACCTAAAGGGTTTTCTATTTTCTTTACCCACTGCAATACACTAGCACTGTTGTATTTAGCAATAAAACCCGCAGCTACTGTATTGCTAGGAGAACTCAAACTAACTGTGGTAGCCGAAGGGTCAAAATCTACCGTTCCGGCAAAAGAGCCAACCAATACAGTGTTGCCTGATGCATCTACCTGCATGTGGTATATGGTCATTTCGCCTACATTGGCTCCATCTCCTCCAATTAAAGCCCCCCAATCATTTTTCACAAACTGGGCGCGGGTGGTGGTAAACGTTAATAGGGTGCAGAATAGGATAAGGAAGGATAGTTTTTTCATGTTATATACTTTTCTGCCTACTCTGTAATCCCCTTTTCGGCTACCGGGGTTTATGTTTGTTTAGATTTTCAGAAGTTAGAATCAAGAAATAGCCTCTATCCCCTGCGCTTGTATCAACAGCGGAGATTGCTTCGTCCTCGTACCTCGTTCGCAATGACGGACTCGTCATGGCGAGGTACGAAGCCATCTCTTGTATCTTCTATACTGCTTCTCATCTCTGATTTTGCTTACACCTCTCCGGTAACGGTTACGCTAACTTCATCGCTCCATAGTCCGATGGTTTCGTCTTTGAGCAGGTAAATCATTTTATACTTCCACACTGCGCTTTGCCCTGCGGGTGGCAGGGTGTGCTTGTCCACAAATGGCGGGCGCAGGTCGCGCTCGGCTTTGGTGTAGCCAGTGCCGCGATCCACCCATACTTCTACGCCTTCGTAAATGCCTTTTACCCATTTCAGCACAGGGCTGCCACTGTCTAAAAATACTTTGAAACTTGGTTTACCTTCGCTTGGATTTACGGTAGTTTCTGCCTTTTCAATTTTTAAAGTTTCGCCAATGCCCTTGGTGTAGTTTGGATGAGCCTTGATGATTTTTACCAACTCACGAAAGCGCTTTTCTACATTAGGCTGAACTGCTGTTGGTGGCGAGGATACATCCACCGGAGGCGGAAATGCTGCCAGCACATCGCCATTTTTGCCATAGCGAACCTGGTCTTTCAGCTTCACCCAGTTTTGTTTGTAACCATCGGCAGCTAAGTTTTTGGTAATAACGAATGAGATAAAATCAGCATCGTTTTGTGCGTCTCCTACCTGAATGGGCGTAAGCCCTAAAGTGGCTGCAAATGTTGGCAGGGCTTCGGCAAATTCTGCCATCTGCACGGCAAATTTCAGGTCTTCTTTTTCTAAATAATCGCTCATAATTCTTGTTTTTTGTTGTTAAATAATGAGTATTGAAAGATTTGTGATGCGCTTTCAGTAAAAAGTACCAGTCCGCCACCAAATGTGCCCATGCCGGAACACTGGCGGCTCGGGAAGAAATGACGCAGGCTTGAGACGGAAGGCTGGCGACCCGTGAAGAAATGACGCAGGCTCGAGCCGGAACGCTGGCGGCTCGGGACGGAGGCGTATGTGCCCGATCCGAAATGGTGGCGGCTCGGGACGGAAGCCTGGCGGCTCAAGCCGCCAGGCTCTGCGCCCGGGTATGCAGCATTTCTCCCCGAGGTTGATACTGCCTTTTTCGGCTCTTGGTTCTTGGCTCTGATATCTTTCATCTTGTGTCTCATATCTGCTTTCTGTTCTCTGTTCTCTTCTCTCTGTTACTTCAATATTTTAGTTCTGAAAGCGATGCTTATTGCTTGCAGCATGTTTTCTGCCTGCAACTTTTTGATAATGCTTTTGCGGTGGGTGTTTACGGTATTTGCGCTGATGAAAAGCAGGTTGGCGATGGCTTGGGTATCGAGCCCGCTGGAAACTAATTCAAGGGTTTGAATTTCGCGTTGAGAGAGTTGGCTGTCGGAGCCGGAAGTAACTATATGGTTATGTATATTGTGCATCTTTGTGTCGTTTTTCTTCGGGGCAGTTTTGCGTGTTTGCTGTTTCATGCCTTTCAGTTTACAAATGATTTAATCTTCACTTTTTAAACACTCACCCCTGGTGGTGATTTTTTTGTTCGAGTGCGAAGCAAGCTTAGAGGGGATGGCGGGGCAAAAAAATGTTGTGAGCCCCGTTGAAAAATGTTGTGGGAGGCGGCTTTCTTGTTGAACCACATATTTAAGTAATGTGTTTTTAAGGGTGTTTTTGATGTCGGCATCTGTGATGAAGCAGTTTGAATAAAGAGAGATTGTTGGTTAGTATTGTGGATGGGCGGTTATCAAGTATTTGACAATAAAGTGAAAATCCGATTTATGCTAAAACACATATACACCACTTTACTTTTTACACTCACCATAAACACCAACGCTCAACCCGGTGCTTTAGACCTGAGTTTCAATATTGGTATGGGGGCTGATAGCAGTATTTTAGCAACGGCTGTACAAGCAGATGGTAAAATAGTGGTTGGCGGAGAGTTCAATACCTTCAATGGTCAAGCTAAGCAATTTTTAGTTCGGTTAAATACAGATGGCAGTTTGGATAACACCTTTAATATAGGTACGGGTCCTAATAGAAAAGTGTACAAGATTGTAGTGCTGCCTGATGGCAAGTTGTTAGTAGGGGGAGATATAACTTTTTTCAATGGAGATTCAATAGACAGGCTTGTTCGTCTATTGCCGGACGGAACCACTGATACCACTTTTAAAGCCGATAAAATTGAATCGCGTGTAAAAGAAGTTGTTTGTCAACTTGATGGCAAAATATTGATTGGAGGGAGTTTTACAGGTGTCAACGAACTGCCTTATGCCAATTTTGCACGGCTGCAC
>CAZYXR010000052.1:8477-22192 GCA_964650845.1 uncultured Chitinophagaceae bacterium | reverse complement strand
ACTTGCGCCAATGCCTTGTACCGATGTGGCAATAAATTGATTGCCGTTACCGTCTTTATTCCACACAAAACCGCCATCCCATGGGGCGCGTTTTGCTACCATCGGGTAGCCTCTAAAATACACATCCAATCTGCCGGTTGTGCCTTTGCCTTGGGTAAGTTCTTTGCGTGTGTACACATATACCGCATCGCAATCGCGCTTATAGGGCATTGCCTGCCCTTTGTATTCAATGCGGTCAATTATCATATTGCTAAAAAGGTCAATCTGCATCACATCAAATGTTTCAACAACATTGTAGTGAATTTTGTTTACCCCTGTTATGTATTGTTTTTGCGTATCAATGGTTACGCTCAAGTCATAATAAGTTACGTTATAACAAGTGCGCTCGGCACTCAATGCTCCGCGCACGCTATCGCAACGGGTAAAAGTTTTGTCTTTATTGCCATAGGCAAAAAGCGATGTAGGTAAAAATATGCTAAGGCAGCCAACAAATGCGTATAGTAAAAAACAGAACAGAGATATTTGTTGCTTAATATTTTTCGTTGTGCCGAATTTATTTTTCATGCCATTAGCATTTTGTTCAAAAGTAATCGTCATAATCATGGCTGCTAAAATCTGTTTTGCAATAATCATTTCAAAATTCCTTGTAATTATTTATGGGTATTCTTTTTGGCTTAGTGCTCGTTACACTTATTGAATTATACGGTTTTATTGGCATACGAAACGTTGCATCATCTAATGCAACAATGCGAAAAATTACCATCGGTGTTTATTTGGCAATAACGGTGTTGCTATGGCTGTCGTTTATTACCTATCGCACTTGGGGTTATCAGCATCTTTCGCGCGATTTTAAATCCACCTTCACCACATTGTTTATTGCATTTACGGTAGCAAAACTGGTAGTGGCGCTTTTTCTTTTTTCTGAAGATGTAACACGCTTTACGCGATGGGCTTTTAATAAAGCTACTGCCGATGGTGCATCGCAAACTTCAAAAATTTCGCGCAGCGATTTTTTGGGCAAAGTGGCAATTATGGCGGCTACGGTTCCGCTGGGTACTTTTATTTATGGGGCATTGCGCAATGCTTACAACTATCAGTTTAGAGCCGTGCCATTGCGGTTCACCAACTTGCCGGCTGCTTTTGATGGTTTTAAAATTGTGCAGTTAAGTGATATTCACTCGGGGTCGTTTTCGCGTACCGAACCTATACAAAAGGTGATAGAAAAAATAAATGCGCTCGATGCTGATTTGATTCTTTTTACCGGAGATATTGTAAATAATGTGGCCGATGAAATGCTGCCTTACAAACAAGTTTTTAATAAGCTGCGTGCAAAACATGGTGTAATGAGCGTAACCGGAAATCACGATTATGGCGATTACGCTCCGTGGAATTCGGTAGAAGAAAAGAAGGATAATTTTCGCAGGCTGATACAAACCCATAAAGATATGGGTTGGGATATTTTGCTGAACGAAAACAGAGTGATTGAAAAAGAGGGTGAAAAAATTGCAGTGTTGGGGGTAGAAAACTGGGGTGCCAAAATGCATTTTCCGAAGTATGGAAAAATGGAGCTCGCTCATGCAGGCACTCAACATATTCCTTTTAAAATTTTAATGAGCCACGATCCATCTCATTGGGATGCCGAGGTGCGTCCGCTTTATCCCGATGTTGATTTAACATTAAGCGGGCACACTCACGGTTTTCAGTTTGGTATTGAAAATAAATACATCAAATGGAGTCCTGTTCAGTTTGCCTATCGCCAGTGGGCTGGTTTGTATCAAGAAAGTAAACAGTTTTTGTATGTAAACCGAGGTTTTGGTTTTCTTGGCTATCCGGGCAGAGTGGGTATATTGCCCGAAATTACAGTGATTGAGTTGAAGAAGGTATAAGTCAATTCAAGTAATGGAAGATTTTTTCGACCCTAATAATTGCAATCCAATTTTTTTCTTCTTCGGAATCAGTGAAACTCCCGCCAGAGTCTATTTTCTCAAAATTCTATAAGGATAGTATTATTGGCAGCGAAATGTTTTTCTTAGCCGCCAATGTATTTAAAGCAAACCTTTTTTGCCGCTTTGTTTTTTTGTTGTGCCGTTGCTTCAGCACAACAACAAATTATTATTTCGGGTAAAGTTATTGATGCAGATTCCAAACGCCCTGTTTCAAGTGTCAGTATCATCAACCCCAAAGCTGGTGTTACTAATGTGTCGCTCAGCGATGGTACTTTTCGAATCAATGCACGCAAAGCCGATACACTTTTTCTTTTTCTGCCGGGTTATCAAACAGTGCGCTTCTCGGTAGCAGACTCTGCAAGTAAACCCGAATACAGCATCACGCTTTATATGCAAATGTTTGTAACCGAGGCAAAAGCTGTAATCATAAAACCTAAAAAAACATTGAGCCAAATTGAAGAAGAGCGAAAAAAATTGGGGCAAACCCCGCGCGAACTGGATTTGCCTAAAATAGAACCTTTTACCAGCCCCATTAGTGCCATTTACGATATGCTAAGCGATGAAACCCGACAGAAGAAAAAACTGCGCGGACAAATGATTGAAGATAACCGCAGGCGCTTGCTTTACGCGCTTTTCGATTACTATCGCGAGCAAGATGTTATTGACATTCCTCAGGAGTATTACGATAGCTTTATTAATTATTGTCCCGATTTGGATATTGATTTTCTGAAATATACCAGCGATTACGAAATTACACGCACCATTGTAGATAGATATAAACGCTACTCGCGCTTTTCGGGTATTGTGAAATAGTTATGTGCCTTGTGTTTTATGTATCTATTCCACCAACTTTCTATTTTAGCCGCAAATGCAAACTGAACTAAAACTATACAACACGCTTAGTCGCGAAAAAGAAATTTTTAAACCACTCAATGCTCCATTTGTGGGTATGTATGTGTGCGGCCCCACCGTTTATAACTTCGTACATCTGGGCAATTGCCGCACCTTTGTTTCTTTCGATATATTGTATCGCTACCTTTTGCATTTAGGTTATAAAGTTCGCTATGTGCGCAATATTACCGATGCCGGTCACCTCGAAAGCGATGCCGATGCAGGCGATGATAAAATCGCTATCAGGGCGCGTTTAGAACAATTGGAACCTATGGAAATTGTGCAGCGTTACACGGTTGATTTTCACAACGTACTCAATCAATTTAACATCCTGCCGCCAAGCATAGAGCCTACCGCCACTGGGCACATCTTAGAGCAAATTGAGATGACCGAAAAGATTATTAAAAATGGTTTTGCTTACGAAACCGATGATGCCATATATTTTGATGTAGAAAAATTGGTGAAAGAATTTCCATACGGAAAGTTGAGCGGTAGAAATTTAGAAGATTTACAAAACAATACCCGCGATTTAGACGGGCAGGATACAAAAAAAGGCAGGCTCGATTTTGCTTTAATGATTAAGGCAAAGCCAACTCATATCATGCAGTGGAATTCGCCATGGGGCAGGGTTTTTCCGGGTTGGCATCTTGAATGCAGTGCCATGAGCGCAAAGTATTTAGGCAATGAATTTGATATTCATGGTGGAGGTATGGATTTGGTACCCACGCACCACACCAACGAAATTGCGCAAAATGTAGCCTGTTGTGGCAAAGGGCCAGCGCGCTATTGGATTCACACCAATATGCTTACCGTAAACGGGCAAAAAATGAGTAAGAGTTTGGGTAACTCGTTTTTGCCGGCCGAGTTGTTTAGTGGCAACCATAAACTGTTAGATAAAGGTTACTCGCCAATGAGTGTGCGATTTTTTATGTTGCAAGCGCACTATCGCAGCACTTTAGACTTCAGTAACGAAGCATTGCAAGCTGCCGAAAAAGGTCTTGCGCGATTGATGGCCGCCTACAAACTAATTGATGGTTTAAAAACCGCAGCAACATCTACTTCAAACATTGATGAAATAAAGAGCAAAGTGTATGAAGCCATGAATGACGACCTGAATACTTCGGTTGCCATTTCACATTTGTTTGAATGCGCACGCATCATCAATAGCGTAAATGATGGAAAAGAAACCATTACTACTGCCGATAAACAAACTTTACATACATTGCTTACGCACATGATTTTTGATGTGTTTGGATTGAAAGAAGAGGCTGCAGCCGACACCGCCAAAGTAGATGCGCTCATGCAAGTAGTATTGCAAATTCGTGCCGAGGCAAAAGCAAAAAAAGATTTTACAGCTTCTGATAAACTTCGCGATGATTTACTGAAAGCCGGTATTCAAATTAAAGATGGCAAAGAAGGCGCAAGCTGGAGTTTTGTAGCGTCATGATTTTAGCTTATCCGAAGCTGCATTTCGGATACAACTCGGTATTTATTACAGCTTTGAAAAACCTCATCAAGTAGGATTCAATAGTCAGTATTCTGTATTAGTACCATTACCTTTTTTGCCTCATATCATAGAGTAAAAATCTTTGTATTGAGCAGCGAAACAGAGGGGGTGAACATAGAAATACAAACTTTGAGATGGCTGCGCTCCTCGCCATGATGCTCACTTTCGGGCAAAGTGTTGTTGTCATTATGGGTATAGATTGAGAATGAAGTAATCTCAAGCAAAAGTTCAGCCGTTTTCATTGCTAAAACATACCTTTTGCGCACTCGTTTTTTTCTGCATTGCTAAATGTCGGTGAATTTCTGCCACTTTTTGCCACAAATTTTGTTTCTAAAAGAGGCTTTTTGGGTGAAAAAGCCTCTTTATTTTACTTTTTTTTATTTCACACTCCGCTCAGTGTTCTGTGGAAAGCTGTTGATAAACCCCTCTCCTTCGTTGATATTGTGTATGTAAGTATGTGGAAAGTGCAAATCGGCACTTATCAACAGTAATTGCAAAGGGCTTAAGTACCGCTCAAATTATTGCTGTAGTTCATTTTCGAATCATTTCTGTAATATGTTGAAAACTTTCTGTCTATTTTAGTGGCATTAAATGGAAAAAAGTGGAAACAACTTCTATTTTCGTTTCGTTAAATAAGAAATGGATAGCTTCAGAGGACAGTTTAATTGCAATGTGGACGACAAAGGGCGTATCAAGCTCCCTGTGTTGTTTAAGTCGCAGTTTCCTGCTGCCGATGAAGGTAGATTTATGCTTAAAAAAGGGTTAGACGATTGTTTGGAAATCTATTCGCTTGCCGGGTGGAGATTAGAAGAAGACAAGCTACGATTGTTGGATCGTTACAATCCCACACACAGAAAATTCAGAGGGCAATTTACCGAGGGTTTAATTGAGTTGAGTTTGGATAGTTCAGATAGGCTTTTGATTCCTAAAAGTTTGGTGCAATACATACACAATGCCCGCGAGGTAATCGTAAAAGGCGAGTTAGATTGCATTCAAATATGGGATGCAAAAGCATTCGCGAAATTTATGGAAAGCGACCCCACCGATTTGCATAACATGAGCATAGAAATATCGAAGTATATCGATGAGCAAAAAGCGAAAAAATAGTTTCAATCCCGCAGTTCAACAGCAGGAAACAGGCTATCATATACCCGTTCTTTTACATGAATGTATTGAAGCGCTCAACATCAAGCCCAACGGCACCTATGTAGATGCAACGTTTGGCGGTGGCGGGCATTCAAAAGCGATAATGAATTGCCTTGGCACTGATGGGATTTTGATTGGTTTTGATCAAGATGCCGATGCGCAGCAAAATGCAATTGACGACAAACGCTTTTTGTTGATTGCTCAAAATTTCCGCCATCTGAAAAGATTTTTGCGGGCCGAGGGTATCAAAGAAGTGGATGGAATTCTTGCCGATTTGGGTGTTAGTTCCTATCAGTTCGACACTGCCGAAAGAGGTTTTAGTTATCGTTTTGAAGGCCCCTTGGATATGCGTATGAATGTGAATGCCGGTAAGTCGGCAGCAGATGTTTTGAATAAATATTCGGCAAATGATTTGCAAAAAATGTTTGGCGAGTATGGCGAAGTGCGCAATGCAAAAACTTTGGCCGAAAAAATTGTAGAGATGCGGATACAGCAGCCGTTTACAACCATTGGCGAATTGATTGCAGTGTGCGAAAGTGTGATGAAAGGAGAGCGACATCGCTATTTGGCACAAGTATTTCAGGCATTGCGAATTGAAGTGAATGATGAGTTGGGCGCGCTGCAAGATATGTTGCAACAAAGTGCAGCAGTGCTGAAGCCGGAAGGTGTATTGGCGGTAATTACCTTCCACTCTTTAGAAGATCGCTTGGTAAAAAACTTTATGCGCAGCGGCACATTCGATGATGAATATGTAAAAGATGATTTTGGAAATATTCAAAGACCTTTTGTGTTGAAAAACAAAAAGCCAATTGAAGCACAACAAGAGGAATTAAGTAAAAATAAAAGAGCGCACTCAGCAAAACTGAGGGTAGCGATAAAAAAATAAACAAGTCTGACTATGGAAAATCACGACTCGAAAGAAAACACCGAAAGCAAAAAGAGTTTCTCTATCGGAGGGCTGTTGCGCAAGGCCGATGCCGCTGGCGAAATGGGTTTTGCACAACTGTTTTTTCATTTACCATTTGTGTTGTTTTTAGTGGTTTTGGCGGCATTGCACATTGCCAATAGCCACCTTGCCGAATCGTATGTGCGCGAAATTGCCACCAAAGAAAGGCAAGCCCAACAAATGCGATGGGAGTACCTCTCTACTACTTCTGGCATGATGAAACAAAGCAAGCAAAGTTCAGTAGCTGTGTTGGTTCAAAATCAAGGATTGAAGCCATTGTTGGTGCCGCCTGTGATAGTAGAAGAAAAGTAGATAAAAGAATTTTTGTAAAAGTGAATTGATATGGATGGCGAGCAAAACAAGTTTTTGTGTAGCTCGATGGGAAGTAAAGTATTTAACCCACAACCTCTGCGCAAATAAGCCTTTTAGGAAAAAGTAAATGAGTAAAAAACAACAAATAGTAACACGCATCTACATCGGATATTTATTTATCTGCATGGTAGGTATTGCTATTGTTGCACGAGGTTTTTATCTGCAAACGTATAAAGGCGATTACTACATCAGCCTGGCAGATTCGCTTACTATTTATCCTAAAAAAATTCAAGCCGAAAGAGGAAATATTTTTGCTGCCGATGGCAGGTTGATAGCTACTACCTTGCCGGTTTTCGACATTAGAATTGATTTTAAAACTACCTACGAGCACAAAGATATTTTCGAAGAAAATGTTGATTCGTTTGCTCTTTTGTTAAGCGAAACTTTTAAAGATAGAACCAAAGAACAGTATGTGCGCGAACTATGGAAAGAACGTAAAAAGAAGACGAGATACTATTTGTTGAAGCGTAATGTGAATTATGCTTTAATGAGCGAAATGCGCAACTGGCCATTGTTTCGCGAGGGGCAATACAAAAGTGGTTTAATTGCAGTACAAGATAATAAACGCTTAAAACCATTTGGTTGGTTAGCCGAAAGAACAATCGGATACACCAATAAAGCAAAGGGTGGCGCAGGTTTAGAAAGACGATATGATAGTGTTCTTACCGGAATCGAGGGGAAAATTTTAGTGCAAAAAATTGCCGGTGGTATCACCATTCCTTTAGAATCGGCAGATAATGTTCCTTCAAAACCAGGCAAAGATGTTTACACTACTATTGATATAGAACTTCAGGATGTGGCAGAAGACGCATTGTATCGCGCACTAAAGCGTCATGGAGCCGAGCATGGATGTGTAGTGTTGATGGAAGCATCAACAGGAAAAATTAGAGCTATTGCCAATCTTGGTCGTGTCAAAGATTCCACTTATGCCGAAAAAGCGAATTATGCAGTGGGCGAAGCCGAGGCTCCGGGTTCAACATTTAAGTTGGTTACCGTTGCTGCTTTAATGGAAGATGGTTTTGTAAACAATAATACCATTGTGCATGTTGGTAATGGCATTGAAACATTTTACAAGCTGCCGGTGCGCGACCACGGCACTCCCGAAACTCCAGATATGACCTTGAAAAGATCTATCGAAGTTTCGTCAAATGTGGCAGTGGCAAAACTTGCCGACCAGTATTACACAAGCAACAAGCAGAAGTTTTACAATCATTTCGAGCGCTTTGGTTTTACTAAAAAAATAGATATTGAAATTGATGGTGCTGCCAAGCCTGTTTTGCGCCAACCCAACAAATGGCAAGGTACATCAGTTCCATTTTTGGCACATGGTTACGAGTTGCAAGTTACACCATTGCACACTTTGAGTTTTTACAATGCTATTGCCAATAATGGCGTGATGGTTCAGCCTACTATTATTGAAAAAATTACGGAGTACAATCAAACGGTTGATTCTTCATTAATAAAGGTGTTGAATGAAAAATTGTTTTCGCCAACTACGCTTGCCAACCTGCGCTTGATGCTGGAAGGGGTGGTTGAAAATGGCACCGCCAAAAATTTAAAAACAAACTATTTAAGCATAGCGGGAAAAACAGGCACCGCCAAGATTGCACAAGGCAAAGCAGGTTACAAAAATGCGGTTTATCAAGCTTCGTTTTGTGGTTACTTCCCTGCCGAAAGCCCACTCTACACAATGATTGTTTCTGTCAATTCACCATCGCAAAATGGATACTATGGAAATGTTGTGGCTGGAATGGTTTTTCGCGAAGTGGCCGATAAGGTGTATTCAAAATCTTTAAAAATGCAGAAGCCGATTCAACAATTGGTTTCTGTAAAAGAAAGTCCATCAAGCAAGAAAGGATTTGCTCAAGACCTAAAGGCTATGAATGCTTTTGTAGGTAACAAAACAAATACTGTAAGCAGCGATTGGGCAACAGTAAACAATTCGGGTAAAGTAGCATTGTTGGCTGAACTTGAAATGTCAAGCATGTTGATACCCGATGTAATTGGCATGAGTTTAAAAGATGCACTATATCTGTTAGAATCGAACGGTTTGCGCGTGGCAGTAGTAGGTAAAGGAATTGTAAAAAATCAAAGCCTAAAAGCTGGCGAACCAATTATTAAAGGCACACAAATCATCATAGAACTTTCGTAGTGAAATTACTAAACGCTTTACTTAGTGGGATAGAAGTTTTGCAACTTATTGGCAACGATAAAGTAGCTGTTTCTTCGCTGCAAATGGACTCGCGTAAAGTTCAAAGTGGCGATTTGTTTGCCGCTATCAGCGGTACGCAAGTAGATGGACATCAATACATTCAACAGTGTATTCAAAAAGGTGTTGTGGCTATACTTTGCGAAAATATTCCTGCCGAGGTTTCTGAGGGTGTTACATACATAAAAGTTGCAGATAGTAGCCGCGCCTTAGGTATTTTGGCAAGCAATTTTTTTGGCAATCCATCCGCTAAGCTAAAGTTGATTGGCGTAACCGGTACCAATGGAAAAACCTCGGTTGCTACACTGCTTTTCAAACTCTTTCGCGCATTGGGTGAAAATGTTGGTTTGCTTTCAACCGTTCAGAATCAAATTAACGAAACGGTTATTCCTGCAACGCATACAACACCCGATGCCATTGGGCTTAATGCTTTGTTGAACGAAATGGTAACAGCCGATTGTAGTTATTGTTTTATGGAAGTTAGCTCACATGCAGTTCATCAAAATCGTATTTCGGGCTTGCAGTTTGCCGGTGGCGCTTTTACCAATATCACACACGATCATTTAGATTATCATAAAACATTTAATAACTATTTAAAAGCGAAAAAGCAATTCTTTGATGAGCTGCCGGCTACCGCTTTTGCTGTGGTAAATGTTGATGATAGAAATGGCAGCATCATGCTGCAAAATACCAAAGCTGCCAAGTATTCTTTTTCGCTCAAAACACCTTCGGATTTTAAAGCGAAAATTATTGATAACAATATTACAGGCTTACAATTGGATATCAATAATCAAGAGGTGCATGTTAGGTTGATTGGTGAATTCAATGCATATAATGTTTTGCTGGTTTATGCTATTGCAACATTGCTGGGCGAAGATAAGATAGAAGTGTTGCGCATCATCTCATCGCTTACTCCTCCCGGTGGAAGATTTGAGCAAGTTATTTCTACCAAAGAAGGAGTTGTGGGAATAGTTGATTATGCGCACACGCCCGATGCATTAAAGAATGTAATGCACACCATCAATGCAGTGCGAAATGGCAATGAAAGATTGATTTCTGTAATTGGCTGTGGAGGAAATCGCGATGCTGCCAAGCGCCCATTGATGGCAATGATTGCTTCTAAGTTTTCTGACAAAGCAATTTTTACATCCGATAATCCAAGAAACGAAGACCCGAACGAAATTCTTAAACAAATGAATGAGGGTGTTCCTGCGCCAGAAAAGAAGAAGGTGATAACAATTGCCGATAGGAGAGAAGCAATTAGAACGGCTTGCACCTTAGCCCAGCAAAACGACATCATTTTGATAGCCGGAAAAGGGCACGAGAAGTATCAGGAAATAAATGGAGTGAAACATTTGTTTGATGATAAGCAGGTATTGGTGGAAACTTTTAATGAACTTGAAAAATAAGGATAAATGTTATACTACCTTTTCAAATTCTTAGATCAACAATTCGACTTTCCGGGTGCCGGATTGTTCAACTATATCTCATTTAGAGCGGCAATGGCAATTTTATTGTCGCTGTTGATTTCGCTTGTTTATGGCAAATACATCATTGCATTTTTAAGAAGAAAACAAATTGGCGAAACCATTCGTGAGCTTGGTTTGGCAGGCGAAAACAGTAAAAAAGGAACTCCCACAATGGGAGGTTTGATTATACTAAGTGCAATTGTTGTGCCCACCTTACTGTTTGCAAAACTTGAAAATGTGTATGTGATTTTGATGCTAATCACTACCGTATGGCTCGGCTTTATTGGGTTTATGGATGACTACATCAAAGTTTTTAAAAAAGATAAAAGAGGGCTTGCTGGTCGCTTCAAAATTTTCGGTCAAGTTGTGTTAGGTGTTATTGTTGGTGGTGTACTTTACTTCAATAGTCATGTAATAATTAAAGAAGAAATTTCGCAAGGCGAAGTGTATAAATACAGCAGCAACGACATCAGTAAAATCACCGATGATAATGGCGAGGTACACTATATGAAATCAGAGAAAGCACCGGTAACAACCATGCCGTTTATTAAAAATCATGAAATCAATTATTCTTCCTTGATAACTTGGATTGATGAAAACTGGAGTAAGTATGCTTGGTTAGTTTTTATTCCAATTGTAATTTTCATAATCACAGCTGTAAGCAATGGCGCCAATCTTACCGATGGAATAGATGGCTTGGCAACGGGCACATCGGCAATTGTGGGTTTAACCTTATTGATTTTTGCTTACGTATCCGGCAATATCATTTTGGCCGATTACTTAAACATTATGTACATACCTAATGCAGGCGAGTTGGTAATTTTTTGCGCTGCATTTGTGGGTGCTTGCGTTGGCTTTTTGTGGTACAATGCTTTTCCGGCCCAAGTGTTTATGGGCGATACCGGTTCGCTTGCATTGGGAGGAATTATTGCAACGCTTGCGCTATGTGTTCGCAAAGAATTGCTTATACCGGTAATGTGTGGAATTTTTTTGGTTGAAACACTTAGTGTGATGATTCAAGTAAGCTATTTCAAATACACAAAGAGAAAATTTGGCGAAGGCAGAAGAGTGTTTTTGATGAGCCCCTTACATCATCATTTTCAAAAACAAGGAATGCACGAAAGCAAGATTGTAAGCCGCTTTTGGATTGTTGGAATCATGCTTGCGGTGTTAACCATTATTACTTTAAAAATCAGATAGCATATAAGTGTCTAAACGAATTGCAATACTTGGTGGTGGCGAAAGTGGAGTGGGCACAGCTATGCTTGCTGCAAAACATGGCTATGATGTTTTTCTTAGTGACGGAGGAAGCATTAAACCCAAGTATGTTGAAGTGCTAAAAGAAAATGCCATAGAGTTTGAAACTGGCAAACACACCGAGTCGCTTATTTTAAATGCTGATGTGGTGATGAAAAGCCCTGGCATTCCACATAAAGCACCAATAGTAAAAAAGCTGATTGAAAAAGGAGTGCGAATTGTGAGCGAAATGGAATTTGCTGCTCCTTTTACTAATGCACAAATAATTGGCATTTGTGGTTCTAATGGCAAAACAACTACCACAGCACTTACCTACCACATTTTAAAAAATGCTGGTTTGAAAGTTGGCTTAGGAGGAAACATCGGTAAAAGTTTTGCATGGCAGGTAGCTACCGAAGACTATGACTTTTATGTGTTAGAAATTTCAAGTTTTCAGTTAGATGATATTCAAACATTTCGCCCCAATGTGGCGGTGCTTACAAATATCACTCCCGACCATTTAGATAGATACAACTATGAGTTGCAAAACTATGTAGAAGCAAAATTCAACATTGCTAAATATCAAAACGAAACTGACTTTTTCATCTATTGTGCCGATGATGAAATTACGATGCAGCACTTTGAGCGATACCCAACCAAGGCACAAAAAATTCCTTTCAGCTTCACTAAAGAGTTTGCTGAAGGTGGTTATGTAAAGAACGAAACAATAATAATTAATCATCAAAATTCTCAGTTCACCATGAGTACATCAGAATTAGGCATCAAAGGACGCCACAACATCTACAATTCATTAGCAGCAGGAATTGTGGCAAACGTTTACGGCTTGCGCAAAGAAGAAATTCGCCAAAGCCTCAGCGATTTTAAATCATTGGAGCATCGCTTAGAAAGCGTTACCAAAGTTAGGGGCGTAGAGTTTGTAAACGACTCAAAAGCTACCAACGTTAACAGCACTTGGTATGCATTAGAAAGCATGAATAAACCTGTGATTTGGATTGCCGGTGGTATTGATAAAGGCAACGATTATTCGGTATTAGTTCCATTGGTGCAGAAACGTGTAAAGGCTTTGATTTGCTTGGGCGCAGATAATACGCCATTGCATGCTGCCTTTGGTAAAAGTGTAGATATTATGGTGAATACTTCCACCATGCACGATGCTGTGCGTATGGCGTATCAGCTCGGCAATCCTGGCGATGTGGTATTGTTGTCGCCAGCTTGCGCTTCGTTCGATTTGTTTGAAAATTTTGAAGATAGAGGCCGCAAGTTCAAAGACGAAGTGATTAAACTTTAATTTGAAAATTTAGTGATTTGAAGATTTGGAAATTGAGTGCAGTTTAGAAGCGATAAGGAAAATATCATCGTAACAATGACATTTGAATTAGCACTTCAAATCATTACATACACTACTGAATTAGAGAAGGAAAGAAAATTTAATATGGCTAATCAACTTTTCAGGTGCGGTACATCAATTGGTGCAAATGTGCATGAAGCACAAAATGCCGAGAGTAAAGCCGATTTCATTCATAAAATGAAAATTGCGGCTAAGGAGGCTGACGAAACTTTGTATTGGTTGAATTTATGTGAGACTGCTAACTCATATTATTCACCATCAAATGAACCAAAAATCAATCTTGAATCCATTATCAAAATTCTTTCAAAAATTATAGGAACATCAAAACGAAACAAGCAAAACAACATTCAATAATTCTTTGATTTATCCTAAAACGCGCTGTATCCCGTTATCAAATTATCAAATTTTCAAACTTCCAAATTGAATACATCAAATATATTCAGGTTTCTGCAAGGCGATAGGCTGATATGGTTGGTAGTATTTATGCTTATTGCATTTTCTATGCTTGGCATTTACAGCTCTACCAGCACCTTGGCATTTCGTATGCAAGGCGGCAATACCGAGTATTATGTGATGAAGCAGTTTTTTTATGTGCTCATTGGCCTAGCGCTGATGTTTGTAACG
>CAZYXR010000052.1:0-8467 GCA_964650845.1 uncultured Chitinophagaceae bacterium | reverse complement strand
GCATTTGGTGGACTATCGTTACTACTCGCGCATTGCTCAAGTGCTTTGGCTCATTTGTATTCCATTGCTTATTTACACTATGTTTTTTGGCACAGAAATAAACAGTGCTAATAGGTGGATTACAGTACCGCTTGTGGGGCTTACTTTTCAAACTTCCGATTTGGCAAAACTTGCGTTGATAATGTATTTGGCGCGGCAGTTAAGTTTAAAGCAAGATAACATCTCCGATTTCAAAACATCTTTTTTGCCCATTCTCGCGCCTACTGTTATTACCGCTTTACTCGTAGCTCCCGATAATCTTTCTACAGCTTTAATTATTCTTTTTACAGGTGTGTTTGTAATGTTTATTGGCAGAATATCGCTCAAGCATATTGCCTTGCTATGTGGTGCTGCTACACTTGTTATGGCATTGTTTGTTACCTTGCTTTTTGTAATGCCCGATAGTATGCTAAAAGGCCGAACAAAAACATGGAAACATCGCATCGAAAATTTTAAACAAGCCGGAGAAAATGTGGATGACGATTATCAATCAATGCAAGCAAAAATTGCCATTGCAAAAGGTGGAATTTTCAATGTCAATCCGGGTGGAAGCCATCAAAAAAATTTTTTACCACATCCCTACTCCGATTTTATCTATGCCATTATTATTGAAGAGTACGGCTTGCTTGGAGGCGCGCTAATAGTTTGTTTGTACCTGTTTTTTCTCTATCGCTGTATTCGCATTGTGCTGAAGGCTCCCAAGGCATTTGGTGCATTTTTGGCAGTCGGGCTTGGCATTGCATTGGTTATTCAGGCTATGATAAATATGGCTGTTGTGGTGAACCTTGTTCCTGTTACCGGGGTAACACTTCCATTAGTTAGCATGGGCGGCAGTAGTGCCATTTTTACCAGCATTGCATTTGGAATTATCTTAAGCGTAAGCCGCAATGTGGAATTGCAATCCGGCAACGAAGATTTAGCATTGAGCTAATAATTTGGCAAATACTTCGCTCGTTCACCCTTATATCTTTCGTTGCTGTTTGCTTCTTTAGGAGAATACTTTTCTGCAATTCTCATTTTACTTTTGCTGATGATTGATAGTTCTGCAAAACACTTGCCGCATAAAAAAAGCCTGTTCGCATTTGTGCGAACAGGCTTTTTGGTTTTAGACTGATAGCTTCTGTTATTCTTTCACCAAGCGTTTCACTACGCTGCCTTTTGAGCTTGTAATACGTACTTGATAGATTGCAGATGCCAGCATGGAAACATCTATGGTTTTGTTGCGATACATTTCTGTTGCAATCACCACTTTGCCATTCATGTCTGTTATTTCTACTCTCATGTCTTCTTTGGCATCTGTTTCCAACACCAACATGCCTGATGTAGGGTTCGGGAACATTTTAATAGCCGATAGGTTTTCTTCGCTGTTGCCAATGCTGTTTGGCGCTTCAAACCTAAAGTGCAACAAGAATCTATCTGTTGCATCATTTACATCCGATGTAAATGTGTAATCAGGTATGGCTGTCAAATTTTGCATCACATTGTCTCTTAAATCTTCTAAGAACACTGTGGTGTTTGGCACTTCATCAAAGCCTTCGCCCTGGAACATAAATGTGCCGTTGGCTCCTGGTTTAAATCCTACTCTTACCGTTGGTGTTGTTATTACATCAGGGTTGGTGTTGATAGAAGACCAACTGCCCAAAATGTAAGTAAATAAGGTTGGCTGACCCGAGTTGCTGGCTGCTTTTAGTGCATCGTGTTTAGCATCATACTGGTCGGTTGAATTTGGATCGAAATTCAAATAAGTAATATCGGCAAATCCGTTACCTACTACCATCAGGTTCATTTGATGGTCGCCATATTTATGGAATGTAGAAGCAGCACGCCTGCGGTCGGTAGCATTTACTTTAAATGTAGCCGTGCCACCCACCGTAGATTTACGAGCTATAAAACCTTGGAACGGTGCAAGCAGCCCGCTGCCCGCCATGCTCACAGGTTGGAATGTGCCCGGGAACATGCCGTGGGTATTCAACACCAATACATTATCGTCAAAATCGGCATTATCTACTGCATTCAAATCTATAGATGCTTGATATGGATTGGAAATTAAACTCCAGCCAAAGTTGTATGGATTGCCTTGTTTGCTGTATGTCAATCCGCTACTGCTGTTTGTTAATCCTGCTACTTCGTAATACGAATCGAGGTTTGGCGTGCCGGTAAGCGTAAGTGTGCCGCTACCTACTTTTACTACTGAGTAACCTCTTGCATTTTGCACCACTCCGGCACTGCGCACTTTCCAACCTTCGAGGTAGCAATTGCTTACCAAGTCTTCTTCCCACTCAAACACATTGCCGTAGTTACCATTGTGGGCGGTTTGGGTTTCATCGCAATTTGCTGTTGGTGTTACAGCCACTCCGTTCGCGCCTTTTGCGGGGGCAAACTGCGTTACCGCAGGTGCATTTACAGGGCTGCCAAAGTAGTGTTGGTTGTGTAAGCGGGTATCTGTGGCAGCTTCGTAAAAGCGCTCTGCCTGTACTGTGCCTGTTACTGTACCCAAATATCCGGTGCTGAAATTATCTAAAATAGCTGCCGATGATACGCTTGAAGATTTAAAGCGCAAGGTGCCTCCGGTGGTGGCAAATGTGCCTGCTTTTAGTTCTAAAACGCCCTGCACGTTTAATGTGCCACCTGCTACAAAACCTGCACCATAATTATCGTCTAACTGAATAATATCGGCAAATACAATGCCGCCTATTTTGTGTTGCACGCTTCCGTTTTTCAGTGTTACTCTACCTACACCGGTAAATGCTGAGCCTGTGCCGCTACCACCGGTTATGTTCTCACACACATCTAAACCACCTCCGGCATTGCTCAGTAAGATATACGCATCATCATCTAAGGTTACATTGCCTACATTGAACGTAGCATTGCCAATTTCGGGGTAGTTTGGTACAGTATTGGGAATGATAACATCGAAACCGCAACCATTGGGTACTGTATTGGGAGTCCAGTTGTTGCCATTGTTCCATACCGAACTTTGGCTGCCGTTCCATACCGAGCCACAGTTGCTATTAACGGTGATTGCTGCACTGCCGCTTAAGCCTGCACCAATAGCTGTGCAATTAGCATCGCTGAGCGTAGCAATAGTATAGGTTGTATTAGTACCCGGAGAGACACTAACAGTTATCGGGCTGCTGCCGCTGAATGCTGCGCCATTGGATAAAGTGCCGCTAAATGGACCTGCACCTGTTAATGTAATTGTCAAATCTGTACTTTGTCCGTTGCAAATAGTTGCTGTGCCGGATATTGCGGCAGTAGGTCTTGCATTTACTGTAAGGGCTCTGCTCGCAGTGGCTGTGCAGCCTGCCGCATTAGTAACTGTTACTGTGTAAGTGCCTGCGGTTGAAACCGAGATTGCTGCTGTGGAAGCTCCTGTGCTCCACGCATAGCTTGTGCCTCCACTTGCTGTGAATGTAGATGAACCTCCCGCACATATTGTATTGGTGCCTGAAATGCTTGCTGTTGGATTTGCATTTACTGTAAGTGTTCTGCTCGCAGTAGCTGTGCAGCCTGCTGCGTTAGTAACTGTTACTGTATATGTACCTGCGGTTGAAACCGAGATTGCTGCTGTGGAAGCTCCTGTGCTCCACGCATAGCTGGTGCCTCCGCTTGCTGTGAATGTAGATGAACCACCAGCACATATTGTATTGGTGCCTGAAATGCTTGCCGTTGGATTTGCATTTACTGTAAGCACTCTGCTCGCAGTGGCTGTGCAGCCTGCCGCATTAGTAACTGTTACTGTGTATGTGCCATTAGATGATACCGTGATTGCGGCTGTGGAAGCTCCTGTGCTCCACGCATAGCTTGTACCTCCGCTTGCTGTGAATGTAGATGAACCGCCCGCACATATTGTATTGGTGCCTGAAACGCCTGCTGTTGGAAGCTGATTCACAGTTATTGTGCTGCTTGAGCCACTTGCACTTGCACAAGAATTTGCTGTTGCCGTAACACTCACTGTGCCATTTGAGGTTGCACCATTTACATTAAAACTTTCGGCAGTAGTGGGGTTAGATACTGATAATGAGCCGCCAATGCCATTAGTGATGTTATAGCTGTAGTAGCCAGTAGCAGTGCTTGCAGTTGCTCCACCAGTTAACGTGCCTGGGCTAGAGCCTTTTGAATCAGCGCCATTTCCATCCATTTTATAATAAGAAACCATATTAGACCAGTTAGGATGAGAAGATGTTACATTTCTTGTCATCCAGTTGCTGATGTTATTTTGGCTTAAAGCAGTATTCCAAATTCTTACCTCATCAACTTGACCAAAATGCTGCCCTCCACCTTGGTAGTTACCAACTGCTACAATGTTATCGGTGGGTTGTGCTTGGGCTGTACCAACATATACGCCATCTACATAAAACTTGGTAGTTCCGCCACTACCAACCGCAGCAATATGATGCCAACCGCTTGTGATACTATTTACTATGTTAAAGCCAGAGGAATAAAATCCACCTACATAAACACCTATTTGCCCGGCTAATCCCGAATTTCTGTCAATGATAATATGATGATAGCCAGTTCCTCTTATCAGTGTGTTCCAACCTCCGGTATTTGCAGGTAACGATGAAGCATCGTACCATGCTTCAATTGTCCAGTTCGCGCCTATAACAGGGTTGTTGGGAATATTCATATAGTTCCCGCTTGCAGCGCAAGATAGACGGTTGCCTGCAGGAGCCATTCCTGATAATGAAACTGCCACGTTGTTTCCTGTGCATAATGTAGTTGGGCTTGGGGTAACTGTTGGTCCAGGAAATGCAGTGGTGGTAACGGTTTGCGATACATCTGTGCGATTGCCGCTTTGGTCGGCAACCCTGAATGGAACAGATACATTGCCAGATGCATAAGTTTGTGCAGATGTCAGCGATGCCCAAGGTGCTGTCATGCCGTATTTTTGAGCCAAATAGCCCTCAATTAATTGGCGCTCTGCATCAGAAAGTACACGGTTATAGATAATTACTTCGGCAATATCACCATTTGACATTTCATTAAGCCCGTTGCTCCAACCATTTAACTGCAAAGCCCCCGGAGCACTTGGGTTGCCTGCATTGCCCGTTGCCAAAAGTACACCGAAGTCATATAGTCGTGTTGTGGTACTGTTGCCGTTGCTGGTTACTGTGTACATGTGTGGCAAAGTATTTGTGCCAGCGCTAGGATTATAAATCCAGTTATTGGCATATAACTTATTCATTCCGCCCCCGTGATAACCCAACAACCAATTGGTTGATGCCGAGGATATTAACCTTGAAGAGTTACTATTCATCTTACTCACTGTAAGAATTGTATATTGAGGATTGGTAAACACATTTGCCGAAGCCATAAACTGAGAGGTGTTTAAACGTACAACCGGATTGCCATTTATGGCGTTTGCAACTAAAGTGGGTCTGCGGTCTGTCATCGATTGAGTGATATGGTTGTTGTTTCCACTCACATCTCTCCACTCGGCAACGCGGTCGTATCCATCGCGCACCACGCCTGCATCTGCCCTATACCAACCCACCAAGCCCGAAGTGGCAAGCCTATGTTGCGAGGCAGAAGATTCACATGCGTCACTGATAGTTGGGTCAGTAACCAAACCAGAACTTTTGCAACCCAATGCCGGTGATGTATATCGGCTAAACGATGTTGCTGTTGCGCCCGGAGCTGTTGATTCGGTTGATATAGTAGTGCTGGCAGTAGCCACATTGCCCCATTGGTCGCTGGCTGCAAAAGTTTTGCCCCCGTAACAAGCTAATGGGAAGCGTGTAGCCCCGCCAATAAATAAATCATCTAAGTAAAAATTACAGCATGAAGAATGAAATGTAGCACCGGCTTTTAATGAGGCGGTGGAAGAATATGAGGAGTTGTAAACTAATCGCCACGGCTCGCTTGTGCCATAATTTCTAATGTAGTAATCTGCTCCAGCCGATTTTAATACTATTTTAAACTCAATCCATTTGTTCAGCCCTATTATTCCTGCTGCATGGCTAGTGAATTCTCCTCTGTAGTTTCCGTCTTCATAAACTTGAAGACCTCCAGAGCTATAGGGGTATAAAGCATAAGTAAAATCGGTGTAATTTACTCCCGTTCCGGTGTTTTTCCAGCCTACCATTGAAGAACTTCCGGTATTGTACCATCTACCCTGATAAACTCTGCCTGCCTGCCTGCTAATGTTTTGGGCGCTGTAATAGCCGTGGGTCCAAGCATCGGGTCCCGAAAAATATGCTTGACCGGAAATACCCACACCAGCATTGCCGCCTCCCGAATTTATCCAATAAGAATTGTACGGAGGTGTTACAGCCGAAATATTTACGCTGTTATACACGTTAAATTGCTCGTAATGACCATCATCGCGAGTGCCTGTGCCGCAAAGCGAAGGGCTGGTAACAGTTAAGTTTACAGTGCCATTGCAACTTGCTCCACAGCTTACTGCCGTTGCCGAGGCAGCCAATGATGAATTGGTAACATTGCGGTAGCTTAAAATGGCAGAGTAAGCTGCACCGGGACTTGCCGTTGGCGCACCCGGCCATGCAGGCGCACATGCTGCACCATTGTAAACCACAACCAAATTATTGCCGGTTGTTAAATCGGATGTCCAAGACACGCTGCCCACTCCATTTGCAACAGCTTGCCATGCACCGTTGTGTCTAAAAATAGTAATGTGCGGTGTAGCTGTCCAGCCTGTTCCAGGAGTAGCTGTGAATGTATATTGCTGCCCCGAGGTTGCTGTCCAATAGCTATATCCAGTACTGGCAACACTCTTTGTTTGAACATTGCATGTGGGCGCACCTATATCGCCAAGATCAGAACTCCAACCTGATCCATAGCACTGAGCTTTTACCGAGCCTGATATGAGTAATGTGATGAGTGCTATTGATATTGCCAATAGACTTTTTTTGATGCTTCCTGAAGGATGCGATTGTGTAAAAATGTTTGTCATAACTTATTATGTTTATATAAAACTGTTTAATACAGCGCAATAACCATGCCATATTTTATTTTAATTGCAAGTGTGTAGTATTTATAGTGCTTAACTACGAGCGTAAAAGTGGTAACTGTTTGTGAATGGAGAAGATATACATCTGATACAAAAAGTAAAAACTCGCTGAATTGAAAAGACTGATGTGAGAGATTTTTTTCATTTGTAATGTGTTTTAATCTTGGTAGCATGTATCTAATATCTCAAATGATTTACAATTCTTGATAATCAATTCGAACACTTTATAACAGCAACTTCAAACCCGAATATACAATTTGAGTTCTATATTGTCAATAGAGTTTTTGTGTTTTTTTGTTTCTGAGAACTTGTGGAGGGTTTGTTTTTGCTTACTTATGGTAAATGTAATTAATTCATAATTGCCTCTGTAATCAATGAATTTATCTAATGGAGTTTCCATTAAGTAATGTTATTATGTGTGGAGTTTGGTTGTTTTATTGCTTTTTGAATATTGTATTCTTACGTCATTTTAATACCAAACCAATTTACTTAAAAACCTGCTCGCAAAGATTACATTTGCACTTCAATTTATTTGAACCAACCAGATGGCAAAAAAGAGAGTTTTAATTACCGGTGCGGCCGGGTTTTTGGGTTCGCATCTTTCAGATAGGTTTATTAAAGAAGGTTGCCATGTTATTGGAATGGATAATCTGATTACCGGAGATTTGCGCAATATCGAGCATCTCTTTAAAACTGAAAACTTTGAATTTTATCATCATGATGTTTCAAAATTTGTGCATGTGCCGGGACATTTAGATTATATTCTTCACTTTGCTTCGCCTGCATCACCCATAGATTATCTTAAAATACCGATTCAGACCTTAAAAGTTGGTTCGCTTGGTACGCACAATTTGCTGGGTTTGGCATTAAATAAAAAAGCAAGAATACTTGTTGCTTCTACATCGGAAGTTTATGGCGATCCATTGGTGCACCCGCAAACCGAAGATTATTGGGGCAATGTAAACCCTGTGGGGCCGAGAGGAGTATATGACGAAGCTAAACGTTTTCAGGAAGCCATGACAATGGCTTATCACACTTATCATGGGTTAGAAACACGCATTGTTCGCATCTTCAACACTTATGGCCCCCGAATGCGGCTGAATGATGGCAGAGTGTTGCCAGCATTTATTGGGCAGGCATTGCGCGGTGAGGATTTGACTGTTTTTGGCGATGGTAGCCAAACCCGATCATTTTGTTATGTTGATGATTTGGTAGAAGGTATTTACCGTTTGTTGTTAAGCGATTTTTCGCAACCAGTGAATATTGGAAATCCAGATGAAATTACCATCAAAGAATTTGGCGAAGAAATAATAAAACTTACCGGTACTACACAAAAGCTGGTGTTGAAGCCATTGCCGGTAGATGATCCCAAACAACGGCAGCCCGATATTACTCGCGCACGTAACATTCTTGGTTGGGAGCCAAAAGTGAGCAGAGCGGAAGGGCTAAAAATTA
>CAZYXR010000051.1:13010-23589 GCA_964650845.1 uncultured Chitinophagaceae bacterium | reverse complement strand
TTTAGATACACGATTAGATGGTTTTATTGTAGAAGGCGGCAATGCCGACCATGCAACTAACAATACCATGAATGGAGGAGGCGGAATATATATCAATGGTTTCTACCCTGGCACCTTACCGGTATTTGCAAACTGTGTGGTGCGCAATAATAATTCGTACCGAAATGGTGGAGGTATTTATGCAAACTATCTATCTGATTATTCATTAGAAATTATTCAGTGTATATTTTATGGTAATACTGCTGCAAGAGGCGCGGCAGTTTATATTCAAAGTGCTAACGCATCAAATGTGGTTTGCAATATGTATAACTCCACAGCAATAAATAACACATCGTATGCTTTTAATGCCGGTGCTTTCGAGGCAAACGTGGTTACACAACCGGGTACGGCAGTAATAAATGCTTACAATTCACTTTGGGTAAACAACTTACCACAAAACTATAATGATATTGGCGCTCCGGGTTCAATTCACGGTGTAAATACATTTGTGAGTAACGATACTACTAATGTGGTTTCGGTTTCAAATCCTTTAGGCGCAGATGGTTTAATAATGACAGCAGACGATGGTTTTAGACTAAGACCGGCTTCATCAGCAGTAAATTATGGAAACAACGACAGTATTTACTTTGGAGTGAAAAAAGATATTGCAGACGGAGAGCGTATTTTACAAAACAAGGTTGATGCAGGAGCGTATGAAAGCATGGGTTGTTTAGGCTTAACCAAATTATATGTTGATGCCGAAGTGGACACGCTTATTGGCGATGGAAGTTCATGGACAATGGCATTTAAAAAATTAGAAGATGCCTTAGCTGTTGTAAATATTTGCCCGAGTATTGATAGTGTTTTTATTGCAAAAGGCACATATCACCCGGGCAATGTAAACGAGATATTAAGTACAGATGTATCATTTGATGTTTGGACATCGGTGAAAATTTTGGGTGGTTATCCTAATGGTGGAGGTGTGCGCAATGTGAACACGAATATGGTTGTGCTTAGTGGCGATATAAACGCGCAGGTGAAAACTGATAATGCTGTTCACATCATGAGAATTGGTTCGGGAACTGCCGATACTACACTTGTTGATGGAATAACTTTTGTGAATGGTTATGCCGCAGGCACAGGAACAAATATTACCAATGGAAACTTCTATCGCAGAACAATGGGCGGTGCCATCAATTCCATCAACTCAAACTTACACATCAACAACTGCAAGTTTTTAGGCAACTACGCAGCACAAGGTGGCGCTGTTTCTTTTTCTGGAGGAAATTTTATTTCAACCAATTCGGTTTACGATGGCAATACTTCAGTGAGCGGTGGCGCTATTTATGCCAATGGTAATAAAGATACACTTAACATTGTTGGAAATGTTTTTGTGCGCGATTCTGTAACGAATGGCTCGGGAGGAGCTGTTTTATCTACACTTTACAGCACCCTTGGCTACACACAAGTAGTAAATAATGTATTTGCATTAAATTCATCAACAACCGGTAGCGGTGGTGCTTTGCTAATAAGCACAGGTGCTTTTCGAGTAAAGAATAATACCTTTTACAGAAATACTGCCAATGGCAATACTTGGGGTGCAGTAAATATTCAAGCGAATCCAAACAGCAATAATCACTTTGTAAACAATCTGTTTTGGAATAACACAGGTGCAAATGGCAATAACGATTATTTTGTTTCTGATTTTAATACAGTATCGAACAACTCGGTAGAAGTAAATCCTGCATTTGCCGATTCTGTAAATTTATTGGGTACAGATGGACTTTGGTTTACAGCAGACGATGGTTTAAAACTAAAACCTACCAGCATCGTAATTAACGGTGGCAATACCGCTTTAGTTGAAACAACCAAAGATATTGCCAATGCAGCACGTGTTCAATTGGGCGCTGTAGATATTGGTGCTTATGAAAGCAATGCAATGCTAACCCGTTGGTACGTAAGCCAAGCGCAAGATAGTTTGCCAGAAGATGGCACTTCGTGGGCAACAGCATTTACCAAATTTCAAGATGGTGTAAACGCTGCTAAAATTGGCGATACAGTTTGGGTGGCAAAAGGAATGTATGCTCCTAAAACTGCAGGCTCATCTTTCGGAATGAAAAGTGGTGTAAAAATATTTGGTGGCTTTGGAGCAACCGAAACTAATTTATCGCAGCGCAATTTATCGCTAGGCTACAACTCAATTTTGCAAGGCAATGGAAGTGGCGTGATGGTGAATAACAATGTTGACACCTTAGCGCATTTAGATGGATTTGTAATTGCCAAAGGTGTTGCGCAAAATAGCGGTGGCGGCATTTTGAATAGAAATACAAATGCTCGATTTAGAAACGTTGTGTTTGAAAATAATACAGCAGCAAAAGGCGGTGCGCTTGCTAATTTCAATTCAAAACCTGTGATTACAAATGCAGTGTTTTATTTGAATAAAGCCAATACAAATGGAGGCGCAGTTTATGATAGTGCATCAACCACCACTATTCTACAAGGTACTTTCTATGCAAACCAAGCGCAAAATGGCTCGGTGGTAGCGCAATATGCCAATAGTAATTTTACCATGAAGAATAGTGTTTCGTGGAATAACGATGCTAAAGAAATTTCAAGCAATAATTCATCAGCAAATATTACTTATTCATTGCTGCAAGAACCAAACAATGGCAACGGGAATATTGTTGGAATAGAACCTAATTTCAACAATGCAAATAATCCGACAGGATTTGATGGCTTGTGGTTTACATTAGATGATGGACTTTCTGCTTCATACAAATCTGCATTTGTAAACAATGGAAGCAATGTGGCTGCCATTGGCGTTTCCAAAGATATTTCAGATGCGGCAAGAATACAAAATGGTGTAGTAGATATGGGTGCTTACGAAACCAGCTTACTAAACTTTTGCGACAGCATCGCTTACAATAACAGCAGAACATTATATGTGAATGCAGCTGCTCCGGCAAGTGGCAACGGTTTCTCGTGGAACACACCACTAAAAACATTAAACGAAGCTTTAGATATTGCAAATTATTGTTCAGGAATTGATTCGGTTCTTGTGGCTACCGGCACTTATTATGCAACAGCTTTTCAAGGCAATTCCGACCGCAACAAAACATTCAAAGTGCTGCGTGGAGGATTAAAAATTTTAGGTGGATATTCGGGCGACAACATTTTTGCAAGAAACCCGGGATACTTTAATACTGTTTTGAGTGGCGATGTAAATGAAGAGCAAAATGCAGCAGATAACTCTTTCAACATACTTACTTTTGAAAATGCACAAAACAACACGGTTTTAGATGGATTTATTTTAACTGGAGGCCGTGCCGATAGCACCATAAAACCATTTAATGCTGGTGGTGCATTATATAATTCGGCTAATGGCGCAGGAAGAGAATCTAATCCTACCATTTCTAATTGTGTATTCACCGAAAATACAGCCAGAAACGGAGGTGCAATTTATAGCCAAGGTATAGACCAGGGGATAGCAAATCCTAAGTTCATCAATTGTGTTTTTCAATACGATACTGCTTTGCAAAACGGAGGTGCGATTTACAGCAATGCAGCCAATGGCGGCACTTCTTCACCAAGTGTTATCAATTGTAGCTTTGGCGGAAACCATGCTTTGGGAACTGCGGGCGCATTGTATTTGCAAAACACTGCAAGCACAAGTTTGGGTACAATTTTAAATAGTGTTTTATGGAAAAACACTTCAGTAGCAGGAACTGCAAACCAAAAGCAATTGCATGGCAGCAGTGCCAACTCGGTGGTAAGTTATTCGGTATTTGAAGGTGGACTTCCGGCTATTGCTACAGATGGCGGAAATAATCTTTATACCAACCCGATGTATTCGAACCTAAGCGGAAAATTTGGCAACGATAAAAAGTGGATGACTGCCGATGACGGATTGGCATTGTTTTATGGAAGCCCTGCTGCAAAATCGGGAACACCTGTTGGCGCACCAAGCAGCGATATTGCCAATATAGTTCGCGGAGCAACTCCCGATAGAGGTGCTTACCAAAATCAATGCACAGCAACTTTGATATACTTGAACTTGCAACAAGTAGGCTGCGACTCGGTTGTGTCTCCAAGCAGACGTTTTAAATGGTTCACTACGGGGCAATATCAAGATACTGTATTTAGTGCTGTTGGTTGCGATACAATTTATTCAGTAGCGCTCACGCAAGGTAAGGTTGGCGTCACAAACGATACAATAACAGCATGTGGCTCATACATTTCTCCAAGCGGAAAATACACATGGAATACATCAGGTGCTTACAATGATACTTTAGCTTCAATACATGGCTGCGATAGCATTGTGAGTTTTGAATTAACCATAAATCAACTGCCAACGCCAACTATTGTTCGCAGCAACGATACGCTCTTTACACAATCGTATAATAATTACGATTGGTTGCTAAACGGAAATAGTATTGGCAACACAAAAGAAATTACAATTGCCGGCAATGGAGATTATGCTGTAGTTGTTACAGATAGCAATGGTTGTGCAGATACTTCAGGTGTTTTAAATATTGTTGGCGTAGCCATAAATGATATTTCAGGAGTTGGTAAAATTGAAGTATATCCAAATCCAAGTGCAGGAGAATTTACAATTGCATTAAATAGCAATGAGCAATTTATTGTTTCAGTCAATAACAGTTTAGGAAGTACTATTAAATCAGAAATGGTAGTTTCTGAAACCTACAAGTTGAACCTTTCGGAATATGCAAGCGGTTTTTATTTCTTACACATTAAGCACAAAAACGAACATAAAATTGTGAAGTTATGCTTGGTAAAATAAGCTCCAATACAGCAGTTTATCAAGAAGTAAATGTTGCGCGAATAAATATATTTACCATAAAAAATGGAGCGCAATATTGTATTCAGAAAAGGGAAAATAGAAGATGCAGTTGAACTGCATCTTCTATTCATTGAAACTATTTCTACCGTTTGCGCTGCCGACTACAACAGCCTACAAATTGAAGCTTGGATTGCAAATAGAAAAGATATAGAACCATGGCAAGAAACATTGCAAAATGAGTTTGTTTTGGTGGCACAGCAACAAAATAAAATTGTGGGTTTTGCTACGCTAAAGCAAGGAAGTTATCTCAATCTTTTTTATGTTCATAGAAACTACCAGCGGCAAGGAATTGCAAAGCAACTTTTAGCAAAAATTGAAGAAGAGGTTAGGCAATTAAAAGAGAAAACAATAACTGCCGATGTGAGTATAACGGCAAAGGCATTTTTTGAACAAGCGGATTTTAGTTTATTGCAAGAGCAACTGTAACACGAAAGGGTGTAGATTTAACTAACTACAAAATGATGAAATTGCTTTAGAACAAAGTGCCGCAAGCATCACTCCACAAACTTCATTTGGGTAGCCAATTTTACCAATGCGGCAGTGTTTTTTGCATTGAATTTTTCTAAGAGATGTTTGCGGTGTGTATCAACGGTGGTGGCGCTCACAAATAATTTGCTCGCCATTTCTGCATTCGTCATGCCTTCTGCAATTAGTTGTAGCACTTCAAGTTCTCTGCGAGTAAGCATTGGCGTGTCTTTATCGCTTAGCTTTTTTATGGTTTCGGAAGCTTCGGGGCATAAATACTTTTTACCTTTCATTACGGTGTTGATTGCCGTAAGCATTTCTTGTTTAGAAGCATTTTTTAAAAGATAACCCATCGCACCATTTTCAAGCATTTTTGAAATGTAGCTGAGTTGATTAAAAGTGCTCAATCCGAGAATATGAATTGCCGGATATTTAATTGAAATTTCTTTGCATAATTCTATACCGCTAACATCTGGCAGGTTGATGTCTAAAAGTATTACATCAGGTTGGTGTTGTTTTAAAAAAGAAAGGCAAGTTTCTGCATTGTAAGCATATCCCATCAATTCAATTTCGGAGTCGCTTTGCAGTATGGCTTTTAAACCTTCTATCACCATAAAATGGTCATCAACAATGTACACTTTGGTTTTCATTTCAAATTAAATTTAGTTCAATAAAAACAGAGGTTCCTTTTTCGGGTGAAGAATTGATGTTGATGTTTCCTTTGTAATAATCTACGCGCGATTGAATGTTTTTCCAACCAATTCCGCTTGCGGTTTTTAGCGTATTTTCTTTTTGAAAACCAGTGCCGTTGTCTTCAACCGTAATAGTAAGTTGGGTTTCTGATGCGCTTAGCTGCACAATGGCTTGTGTGGCATTGGCGTGTTTAGTAATGTTGTAAAGCAGTTCTTGCACAATTCTGTAAACGGTGATAGAAAGACTTCTTTCGATGGTTTTATCTTTTAACCCAAACGACATATACGATACTTTTAAAATGCCACTTTTGCTGGTTTCTGCGCAATAGTCGTTGAGTGCTTCATTTAATCCAAATTTAAGAAGCGCTTCGGGCATAAGATTATGCGCCACGCGCCTCATTTCGTTTATGGAGTTATTGAGCAAATGAATGTTGTGCTCAAAAGTATTGGCATCATCAGAGGTCATTACCATATTTTCTTTCATGTTGTTGAGTGAATACTTTACACCCGAAAGCATTCCGCCTAAGCCATCATGCAAGTCTTTTGCCAAGCGGCTGCGCTCTTGTTCTTCACCTTTTAAAATTGCTTCGGTAGCCATAAGTTGTTTTTCGGTTTCTAATTCGCCAATGCGTTGTTGGTGAATTTTTTGGCGCTGCTTATAGTTTCTGTAAACGAGTAATGAAATAATGAGAATAGCAATGGCACTTCCAATAAGAATGTAATTCAGAATATTTTTTTTGGCGTAGTTGAAGCTGTTGCAGTTCTTTTTCTGCTTGCAGCGCTTTTATTTCTCGGTCTTTTTGGGCTACCTTAAATCTAATTTCTGTTTTATTGGCTTTCTCTTTTACCTCATCGGAAGATATAGAATCGGCAAGCTGCACTTTTAGAGCCAAATATTTATAGGCATTAAAATAATCTTTGTTTAGCAAAAATAATTCTGAAGCATTTTCATAAGCATTTTTGCGCCCAAAAGGCATATTATAAAGTAGCGATTTTGCCAACAAGGTATCGTTCATTACTTGAGCACTGTGCATTTCTCCGGCATTTATCAAAGACTTAACAAGTGGATTTAGCAAAGCTACTTGTTGATACTTATCATCGTTTTCTACACCCATTTTATAGGCCGCTGTAAAATTGGCAATGGCTTGCGGATACTGTTTTTTATCTTGATGAATTTGCCCGCTTATTTGATAAAACAAAGCCTGCGAAATAGCATCTTTTGTTTCGCTTACCAATGGTGCAGTTTGATGTATAATCGCTTCGGCCTCAGTGAAGTTTTTTTGTTGAATAAAATGCGCTGCATAGTTTAGCTTTCTGCGAGCAATAGATGCTTTGTCCTTAGATTTTTCTGCTTCGGCTATCGCTTTCAAATCGTATTCCAAAACCTTATCGTGTTGCTCCAATTCTACATACACTGCCGCAAGCCCACCGTACACACCGGCTAACGACTCGGGTTCTACCTTTTCTAAAATTGCTGCGGCCTTAGTGTAGTTACCTATGGACTCATTATAGTTTCCAAGTTTTAAGTTATCTCCGGCAAGATTAAAAAGCAAGTAGGCAAGATTTTTTTTGGCATACGCATTTGTGTCTAAGTTTAAATAGTAAATTGCTGTATCGGCATAAAGCATGGCTTGCGGAAAATCGCCCCGATCGGAGAAATACAATTGCAAATAGATATAACCATTTTCTACACCCCGTTGGTTGTTTAATGCTTTGCTAAGCAACACCACTTCTTGCATGTAAGGTAAAGCCTGCGAAGTGTTAGTATTTACGGCACTAAGCACATAATTTACCAATAATTTTAGTCGTACCGAATCGCGCTCGGGATGTTTGCTCAGTTCCGTTTTAATGCTGTCTAAAGTTCTCGTTTGCGCACACGTATATTGATAATGCAACAAATCATTAAGAAGTAGCAGCAACAGTATTTTTTTCATGGTAGAATATTATGCCAATTTTATGAATACAAAGGAAATTCAATCAGCATACTCCGTTATCCTCTTTTTACATGATTTTTTATGAAGGAAAGAAATATCCTCTTTTTCAGGGATTGGTACAAGCGAAGCTCCACTACACTTTTGCAGCATTCAATTCACTAAAAAATCAATGTTATGAAACGCTTAATCTTTTCATCCTTCATTATGGCGCTGATTTTTGTTTCAGCCTGCAATAAAGAAGACAGCTCGCCTTTATTGCCAACAGTTACTACTGCACAACCGATAAAAGTAAATGACAGCACTTACACTTGTGGTGGAAATGTAACCAACCAAGGAGCTTCGGCTGTAATAGAAAACGGTGTTGTGGGTAGTTTTGACCCCAACCCGACTATTGACGACATCAATGATGTAAAAATTCAAATTGCTAGTGGCACAGGAGCTTTTGCTACCGATATTGCTCCATTTGAAGCTGGCAAAACCTACTACATCAAAGCCTATGCCACTAACCAAGCAGGTGTATCTTACGGACAAGAAGTTAGTTTCACTGCAGGTGGTACCATCAATCCAAACACTTGCAATGTGGTAGAGGTAACCAATAACATTACGGCACCAACCACTTGGACTGCCGGAAATGTATATGTGATAAAAAATTGGATTAATGTAAAAGCCCCACTTGTAATTCAACCCGGAGTAATTGTGAAGTTGTTAAACTCAAACTGCGGTCTTGAAGTTTATGCAAAAGTTACAGCAGATGCAACAGCGGCTAACCCTATAGTTTTTACCTCATACAAAGATGATAGCCATTGTGGCGATAACAATGGCGATGGCGCAGCAACAACTGCGAGCAAGGGCGACTGGGGATACATAAATATGCGTGGCGACCAACATGGTTCAGTTTTCAGATACTGTAAATTTTTGTATGGTGGCGGCCAAGGCGGCCGAGTAGTTAGAGCCAATGTAGGCACTGGCAATATTCACGACTTTACATTTGACCATTGCACTTTTGCACACACGTATGGAAATGGCGCAGCTAATCAAGCAGCATTTGATGGTGGCGATACACAAGACCCTTCTGTAAGTGTTATCACAAATTGTGCTTTTTATGATAACGCTGTTCCCATTTACATCAACAGTTTCTATTCAATAGATCCAAGCAATATTTACCACAATCCCAATAACCCAAGCGAAACCAACAAATACAATTGTATTTACGTTTATTCTGGTGGTTTAAAAGGAAAGACTGTGCCTTACAATGAAGATGAAGTACCTTATGTGTTAACGCAGGGCTTATACACAGCAGGCTCCGGGCAGCTATTCAAAGTAGGTCCTAATGTGATTATAAAACTTACCGTTGGCACCAATGAAACCATCACCGGATATACTGCTAATTTTGACATAGATCCAAGTGCGATTTTTACTTCATTAAGAGACGATACTCGTGGGGGTGATACAAACGGAGACGGCAGCGCATCAAGCCCGGCAGCAGGCGACTGGGGTGGCATCAAAATAGATGGAACTCCTTACACTACCAATGTGTATTATGCCAAATAGTAGTTGCTGCGCATTTATGCAGCAATTGCATTGCCAATAAGCCAACTCAATGCAATTCTTGTTTTTATTTGCAAGGTCTTTTATCTGTGTTAAGATAAGAGACCTTGCAATTTGTTTTTACAAATAGCCTTAGCAACAAAACAAAGAGCATTGATAACACAACACCCATAATCAAAATAAATGGCAAGAATAAAAGTTGATTTACACGACATCTACAACAACAGCAAACTGATTGATAAAGCGCTGGAAGAAGCATTTGAAGAAGCCATTGAAAAAAAAATTAGAGAGGTAGAAATTATTCCGGGAAAAGGCAGTGGACAGTTGCGAAAAAAAGTAGAGCGATTTTTACAATTACCTCACATAAAATCCAAATATCACCGTATTGAAAACGACAGTAAAAACTTCGGCAGGTTATTCGTTTATTTCAAGTTTTAGATTATTCAAGTAACAGTTGCACGAGTGGCTACCACATCTTCTACGGCAATAGATTCAACCATATCAAACCTATCAAAATCTTCGCTTCGGGTATGCGAAATTATTACCTGTCCGGTAAGGTCATCGGCCAAAATATCTATCAAAGCATCACCCCTGTCGCTATCCAACTTATCAAAAATATCATCTACCAGCAAAATGGGCGCAAAACCTTTTTGCTGCTTTACGTATTGAAACAAAGCCAACTTCAAAGCAATCAAAACACTTTTTTGCTGCCCCTGACTGCCAAACTTTTTTGCCGAAACAGTGTTTATCTGCAATTCAATATCATCTTTATGAATACCTACATCTGTGCGTTGCAATACCAAATCTTTTTGCAAACTCCCAGCCATCAACGCTTCAAAAGATTTAGCCTCTAACTGCGATAGATATTGAATTGAAACAACATCTCGATTCAAACTTATTTTTTCGTAGAAAGCTTCAAACAAAGGTTGAATTGCAAGCAGTGCATTTTTGCGTTTTGCAAACACCTTCTCTCCTATCGGAATCAAACGCATATCAAAACTCAGCAATAGACTCCTATCCACTCTTCCGCTTTCGGCAAATTGCTTTAAAACAGCATTGCGCTGCGCCAAAAGTTTATTATATTGAAGCAGCAACTCAAG
>CAZYXR010000051.1:11900-13000 GCA_964650845.1 uncultured Chitinophagaceae bacterium | reverse complement strand
GCGACAGCGTGCTGTCAATCACTTTTCTGCGCTCCTCGCTGCCGCCTATAATTATCTCACCATCGCCCGGGCTTATCATCATACACGGAAAAACACCAATGTGTTCACTCAACCGTGTATATGGAACTTCATTTACAAAAAACTCCTTTCGCTTGCCCGCCTGATAACGGCAAAGCACTTTCGCCTTTTCTGCATGTTTGCTAAACTGCCCTTCGAGCCGTAAAAAATCGGCACCAAAACGTATAGATTGCTGGTCGGTAGCAAAAAGATTGCTTTTGGTAAGGCACAAAAAATAAACAGCATCCAGCAAATTGGTTTTGCCCGTGCCATTGTTGCCGGTAATACAACTCAGCTTTGACGTAAAATTCACAGCCGACTCCGCATGATTTCTGAAACAAGTAAGTTTTAAATAATCTAAAAACACTAATTAAAGTTTTACTGCACTACCCATTGCTAATCTCCCAAATCCTAAATCTGCACACAAGGTGAAATAAAAATATGAAAACCTTGCTGCCGAATAGTATATTTGCCCGCTTTCAAAAATAAAAGTGGCTGTAAAGTTAAACAAAGACACATACCTTTATTGGTATGAATTGATGCTCCGCCTACGCAGGTTCGAGGAGCGCGCGGGAATGTTGTATGGACAACAGAAAATCCGCGGCTTTTGTCATTTATACATTGGGCAAGAAGCATTAGCAGCGGGTATGATGACTGCGCTACGTGCAGACGACCGCGTAATTACAGCCTACCGCGACCATGCGCTGGCAATAGCAAAAGGCATTTCATCGCGAGCGGCAATGGCCGAACTTTACGGCAAAGTTACCGGATGCACCAAAGGCAAAGGCGGCTCAATGCACTTCTTTTCAAAAGAGCATAATTTTTATGGCGGTCATGGCATTGTGGGTGCGCAAATAGGCTTGGGCGCAGGCATTGCATTTGCCGATCAATATTTAGAAAAAGACAATGTTACCATTTGCTTTTTTGGCGATGGAGCAGCCCGCCAAGGCATTTTACACGAAACATACAACATGGCCATGATGTGGAAATTGCCCGTAATTTTTGTTTGCGAAAATAATGGTTACGCCATGGGCACATCGGTA
>CAZYXR010000051.1:0-11890 GCA_964650845.1 uncultured Chitinophagaceae bacterium | reverse complement strand
GTAGGCAGAAGCTCAAATGTTACAAAATTTGCTACGCTTGGCGAAGCATACGATATGCCTTCGGAAAGTGTGGATGGAATGCAATGCGAAACAGTACACGATGCTATTGAACGCGCGGCAAACAGAGCAAGAAAAGGCGATGGCCCTACATTTTTAGAAATTTGCACTTACCGCTACAAAGGGCACAGCATGAGCGACCCGCAGAAGTACAGAACTAAAGAAGAAGTAGAAGCATATCGCAAACTCGACCCTATAGAAACCACACTTGAAACTATTCTGAAAAAGAAATGGGCAACGCAAGAAGAAATTGATGCTATTGACTCCAAAGTTGATGCCGAAATAGAAGATTGCGTACAATTTGCAGAAGAGTCGCCATACCCTGATGACAATGAGCTTTACAAAGACATTTATGTGCAACAGGATTATCCATTTATGATGGAGTAAAAAATCAAAAAATACAGAAACCAATAAATAACAACAATAACCAATCGAGCGATGGCAGAGGAATTAGAAAACGAAGTTTTAGAAGTAAAAGAAACTCAGAAAAATGAATCATCTAATGGTGGATTCATTGGAAAAGCATTTGACTTTTTTGAAGAAAAACAACAACTACTTGCCTATGTAGGCGGAGGGGTTTTAGTACTTATTGGCGTTGCAGTATTTGTATTTGCAAAATGGCTGCCCGACCGCAATGTTGCAGCACAAAAAGCCGTGTTTAAAGCAGAGCTTGCTTTTGCAAAAGACTCATTCGCTTTGGCATTAAATGGCAATGGCAGCGATGTAAAAGGCTTTTTGGAAGTGGGCGATAAATTCAGTTTTACCAAAACTGCCAGCCTTAGCAATTACTACGCAGGTATTTGCTATTTAAACTTAAAGCAATACGACAATGCCGTAAAATACTTGGGCAAATTCAGCACATCTGATCCCATTTTAGGTGCTGTGCGCTACAGTGCTTTGGGCGATGCTTATGCCGAGTTGGGCAAAATGGATGATGCCATCAACAATTACGAAAAAGCCGCGTCTTTTTCTACCAACGATGTTTACACTCCTTATTTTTTGCTAAAAGCTGCTTTGGCTAACGAAAGCCAAAAACAATACAGCGATGCAAAAGACTTGTTAGAAAAGATAAAAGCCGATTTCCCTAATAGCGATGAAGGAAGAGAAATTGAAAAATACCTTGCGCGTGTAAACGCTGCTTTGTAAATCTCAATAAAATAAGCCAACAATAAAAAAGCCGCTGCAGATGCAGCGGCTTTTTTATTTTACCACATTGCTCAAAAAAACATCCACTATTTTTTAGGAGCAGGTGCTTGTTGTTTTGGCTGCAGTGGTGTAGTAGTAGCTTTTGGGTCGGCAGGCTGCGAAAGAAACTTCACATTGTTCTGCGCCAATTGAAAATCGGGATACAACTCTAAAGCTTTGCTGAAATTTTCTTTGGCGGCATCTTTTTGATTTACCTCCATAGCACAAATTCCTTTTACATTGTATGCAGCAGCCTTCATAGGCACTTTTTGACCCGAGCCATCTTGATTACGCAATGCAACTTCCAATTTTGCCGACTCTGGGTTTGCAATAATTTGATCTAAAGAATTGATGCACTCGCCAAAGCGTTTCAACTGGTATTGAAGGGTAGCCATTTGATACAAAAACTGCAAATCTTTGGTAGCTCCAAACAATTTTTCGTAATCGGCAAGCGACTCTTTTACCATGCCCAGCGATTGCTTTGAAACAGCTACAATTTCGCGAATATCATTTCTGTTAGCGTCTTTCTTCAACAAATCTTCGCCTACAAGGAAAGCCTGCGGATACTTTTCGCCAGCGAAATAGATGTAAGCTAAAGTGTCCACCAGATCCACTCTTTCAGGCTTTAAAGCTAAAGCAGTATAAACGGCACTTGCGGCAGATTGTAAATCGTAATACTTCATGGCTGTTTTATAAGCCGCTACTTGCGCATCGAATAATGTTGTGTTTGTCCCTTGTGTGCCAGCGGCAGGTTGCGCATTGCTTGCCTCGCTGCCCTTTCCTTTTTGTGCAACTGCGGTAGTAGTAAACAAAATAGCCGAGGCTGATAACAATAGAGAGATTCGTTTCATTCTTTATGATTAATATTTTTGATGAAAGTAGTTTTAATAATCGTTTAGCTGCTAATTTTGACAATGAACTTTTCCATAGGCTGAATAGTATTTAATGCAATTACCCTTGCCTTATCGGCAAAATCAAGTTCGGCAGATGCGTATATTATCTGCCGCGCAGAATTGATTAACAATCCACCCGAGGCATTTAATCCATTGGCACACACATCTTCTACACTGCCGCCTTGTGTACCAACACCTGGCACTAAAAAGAAATTATCGGGAGCCAATTTTCTTATCTCACTAAACTGTGCAGGATGTGTTGCGCCAATTACAAACATTAACTGGTCGGGCGTGCCCCATTGTTGCGCTTTTACTATTACTTGTTCGTAAAGTTTCTGCTTATTACTCTCGGTAAATTGAAAATCGCTACTACCCTTGTTTGATGTTAAACCAAGTAGAATTACCCACTTGCCTTCGTATTCAAGAAATGGTTTTACCGAATCGCTACCCATATACGGAGCCACTGTTATTGAGTCGAAATTCAATTGCTCGAAAAATGCTTTGGCATACATTTTTGAAGTATTGCCAATATCGCCCCTTTTTGCATCAGCAATGGTAAAGCAATCGGGATAATTTTCGTTTAAATAACGAATGGTTTTCTCTAAACTTTTCCAGCCTTGCATACCCATTGCTTCATAGAATGCAATATTGGGTTTATAAGCTATTGCAATATCATGGGTAGCATCAATTATTTGTTTATTGAATTCAAAAACAGGGTCGGCAAACCCAAGCAGATGTTTTGGAATTAGTGTAACATCGGTATCTAACCCCACACACAACAAACTTTTCTTTTTTATTGCCTGAGCGAATAAATCGGCACGTGTCATTCTTCTATTTCTTCGGTAAAAACTTTTCCGCTGATGGCTACAACTGCCTTTATTTCTGGCACGGCTTGTTTTACGGCAGTTTCAATACCGGCTTTCATGGTCATAAAACTTTGGGGGCAAGTGCTACAAGCTCCTACCAGTTTTACCACCACTTGCATATCGCTTGTAATTTCAATTACTTCTACGTTACCACCATCGTCTTTAAGATATGGCCGCATGGTATCTAAACTTGCTTCAACACGCTGCAATAAAGTTGTATCTTTTGCCATTGCACACAAAAATAGTTTTTTGATTGAATACAGCTAATTGTTACATCTCATTGTTGCATTATGCCTGCCAACTAATGATTGTTATTTATGCATCATGTTTAACAACAAGATTACGAAATCTATTTATCTCAAAACATCCGCCATTTGCCTTTTATTGATAGCAATGCTTGCGCTATGGTTTTGGCAAGAGCGAGTGCTTTTCTGCGACATGGCTTATCATTCTTATTGCATTATAAAAGACGAGACTTTTGCCATTCAGGCACATCGGTTTGGTGCTGCATTATCGCAGATTCCATTGTTGGTTTCAATAAAAATGGGGATGCCGCTGGAGGTGGCACTGCCAATCTACTCAGTCTCCTTTTTCGTGGTTTATTTCTTTATCGCGCTTGTTTTATGGTATATTTTAAAAACTCCATACTTGGTGCTTTCCATTCCAGTATTACTTACGGCAATTGGCAGTTCATTTTTTTACTGGTGTATTTCAGAATTGCAGCAGGGAATGATTTTCAGCCTCCTTTTGTGGGGATTTATTGAAGTTGCCGAGCAAAGAAAGATTCCTCCTATCATCAGGTTATTAATTGAAATCCCCTTGTTGGTTACCGCAATTTTCTTCCATCCCATAATGATTATACTGGTGGCTTTTATTTACGCTTTTCTTTATGCCTCCAAAAGATTAAAGAGTTTGCGTACATTGATATTGTCAGCCGTTGCCATCGTTACAATTTACCTTGTAAAGTATCACATGCAGCTTGAAAATTTGTATGATGTGCAAAGAATGTCTGGCTTGCAGAACTTGGTTACGCTTTTCCCAAATTACTTTGACACAATAGCATTTAAAGACTTCTTAAAACAGTGCATTCATGACTATTACATAGCAGTAGTTTTTTTCATCGTCATATCTATCTTTTACTGCGCGAATTTTTATTGGACGAGGCTATTGTTAGTTTGGTCTTTCACTTTAGGATATGTAGTTTTAATAACAGTTACAGATGCTAACCTGAAAACAAGTTTTTTCTCTCAAAATTTGCATCATGTTACAGCATTTTTCATTGTGGTACCTTTCATGGTTGATGTAGCTCCAAGATTTAACGCAAATGGATTATGTACAGTTATTGTCTTGATAGTATTAATCAGGAGTAATGTAATATTTCACAAACATTCATTTTTCACAGATAAACTTATTGAAACCAAGATGTTAGTGGATGACACTCGAGCTATGAATTGTAATAAAGGAATGATTCAGTTTTACAATATAAAAAACTCGGCAGGGGGTGTGATTTGGGGCATTCCCTACGAAACAATTATTATCTCTTCGCTTGATGGAGGAGAGAATGTTTCGGTCAGCGCAATTGACAATACTATTGAAGCAGAATTCACCTCCCCCAACAACGAAAAAATTATTATTCCATTTGGTGGCTATTTGTATATCACAGATTTAAACAACAAGTACTTCCACTTCAAAAAAGGCGGTTATTGCAAAATAAAATAATGCGCACGATTAGACAAGCAAGGCTTATAAAAACGAAGTGCTAGTGGTAACCCAGTTGTGGAGTTTCCTGAAAAAAAACATCTGAATCAACCCGATGAATCGAGACGAAAAATCATGTGCGAATAATATGCCGGAGCGGGCGAGCCGCAGTATTTGGTTACAGTAGCCACAAGTGCCGATGAACGCTATACTATACTTAGCAACTTCAACAGAAGCGGCAAGTAAATTTTCATATCTCCAAGAAAGAAAATATGCCACCACCGTTTAATACCTTGGATAAAATTAAAAGTGAAGTACGGAGCTTTCCTGTTGTGTTGATTCGCAGATTGCTTATTTTTTTGCCAAACCTACACTAATTTCAATTACAATTGAATTTGAAAAGCATGTATAAAACAACATGAGAACTTAGTTAAGCAAATGAAATTATCCATCATTATTCCTGCATATAACGAAGGCAAAACCATTCACTTAATATTAAACAAAGTGAAGGCTGCGCAATTGAATCAAGAAATTGAAAAGGAAATTATTTTGGTAAACGATTTTTCTACCGACAATACTGAACAAGCAATTTTAGATTATACAGCCGCAAACCCCTCGCTAAATATTCAATATCGCAAACACGAAAAAAACAAGGGCAAAGGAGCCGCATTACACACTGGCATTCGCGAAGCAACTGGCGACTATATTGTGATTCAAGATGCAGATTTAGAATACGACCCAAATGAATACAACATACTTTTAAAGCCTGTTTTAGATGGCTTTGCCGATGTAGTTTACGGCTCGCGCTTTGCTGGCGGAAAGCCACATAGAATCTTATTTTTTTGGCATACCATCGGCAATAAATTTCTCACTTTTTTAAGCAATATGTTTACCAACCTGAACCTGACAGATATGGAAACGTGCTATAAACTTTTTAGAGCAGATGTTGTAAAATCGCTGCATTTAAAAGAACAACGTTTTGGCTTTGAACCCGAAGTAACCGCCAAAATGAGCCGCTATCCAAATATTCGCATTTACGAAGTGGGCATTTCGTACTACGGTCGCACCTACGATGAAGGAAAAAAAATAGGCTGGCGCGATGGTTTCAGGGCTATTTGGTGCATTTTAAAATATAATACTTGGGCAAAAAAATAACTGATGAAAATTATTTGTATTGGCAGAAACTACAGTGAACACGCCAAAGAGTTAAACAACGAAATTCCCGATAAACCTGTTGTATTTCTTAAACCTGCAACTGCTGTATTAAAAGACAACAAACCATTCTTTTATCCAGAATGGAGCAATGACATACATTACGAAACCGAATTGGTTTTAAAAATATGTAAGCAAGGTAAATACATTGAAGAAAAATTTGCTCATAAATACTACAGCGAAGCAACCGTTGGTATAGACTTTACAGCCCGCGATTTACAAAGCCAACAAAAAGCAAAAGGTCTGCCATGGGAAATTGCAAAAGCATTCGACAACTCGGCAGTAGTGGGCACATTTGCTCCATTAAAATCGCAACACTGCAACTTCTCTTTGAAGCTAAACAACCACGAAGTGCAAAACGGAAATACTGCCGATATGCTTTTTTCTTTTGAAAAAATCATTGCTTACGCATCGCAGTTTTTTACTTTACAAGTAGGCGATTTAATTTACACCGGAACACCTTCTGGCGTTGGTGCTGTAAAAATTGGCGACCATTTGCAAGGCTATTTGGAACAAGAAAAAGTGTTTGATTTTTGGATAAAATAATCCGCTAAACAATCAAACACTTTTCTAAGCAAAACATTATTGAACACTCTTTACCTGCACTACCCAGCTTGGCACATCCTTGGCAGATTCTGGCACTTTGCCAGTAAGCGCACCCAAAAATGCAGTAATAGATTGCACTTGCTTTTCGCTTAAATCTTTGTTGAGTTGCGCCTTGCCCATAATGCGCACCACCTCTTTTAAATCGCTTATGCTGCCATCGTGCAAATAAGGATATGTTTCGGCAACGTTGCGCAAACCACAAGTTTTAAAAACAAACTCATCTTCTTTTGCTTTTGTTTCTTGCATTCTGCCTGCATCACGATTGGTAGCTTTTGTATATTCCCAATGATTGCCATAAACAGCAAATTTCTGCAATGAATTGCCCCCAAGCGTTACGCCCGAATGGCACTGTGTGCAACCAACTTTAATAAACTCGCGCAATCCTGCTTTTTGCTCAAAAGTAAGCGCCTCTATTTTGCCATTCAAGTACTCATCAAAAGGCGATGGTGTAACCAATGTGCGCTCAAAAGCACCAATTGCTTTTTCAATATTGGTATAAGTAAGCGGCTCTTTCTCATCTGGAAAAGCTTTGGCAAACAACTCCTTGAATTCGCTGATAGGCTTAAGTTTTGCTATCAAATAATCTTTAGAGGGAATACCCATTTCAACTGGATTTAAAATTGGTTTCCCCGCTTGCTCCTCTACGTCTTTCGCTCTACCATCCCAAAATTGAATTGTATGAAACGCAGCATTTAATGTAGATGGAGAGTTGCGGTCGCCATTTTTGCCGGCATCACCAGGCGAGGTATTCAATCTATCAACTCCAAATGTGTTTAAATTGTGGCACGAATTGCAACTGTTGTTGCCGGTTTTAGAAAGTCGCGCATCGTAATACAATACTTTGCCCAAAAATATTTTCTCTTCTGTAAGTGTATTAGTTTCGCAAGTGGCAAGCTCGGGCAAAGGTTTAAAAATCTCTTGCGCATCTTGCAATAAAAACCTTTCGGCATCGGCCGAAAGCTGAGGTTCATTCTTGGTTTCATCTACTTTAGCATTATTTGAATTGCTACAAGACTGAAGAAAAACTGCTACTGCAACAAAAAGTATTACGCGATTCATATTGTAAATTTTCGACAAAAATATAACACTATAAATATTTACAAAACTGATTGTTTCTATAATTGCAATAGAAACAGTCTATAATGAACATCCAACAACTTGAATACATTATTGCGGTAGATACACACAAAAATTTCGTAAAAGCAGCTAATGCCTGCTTTGTAACACAGCCAACACTAAGCGCGATGATTCAAAAGCTCGAAGATGAATTGAGCGTGAAAATTTTTGATAGAAGCAGCCAACCAATAACACCAACCGAAACCGGCAAGTTGCTGATAACACAAGCAAAAAAGATAGTATCGGAAGTTTCGACCATAAAAAACATCGCCCTCAATTCTACTGATGAAATTAAAGGCGAATTGACTGTTGGCGTTATTCCTACGGTGGCTGTGTATTTGTTACCAATACTTGCCAAAGCAACTTCTCTGTATCCAAAGTTACATCTTCAGGTGCGCGAAATGACCACGGAAAGTATAACCGATAAGTTAAGAAGCGGGGAGTTGGATGCCGGAATTTTAGCAACGCCACTGCGCACACGCGACCTTACAGAACATCCTCTTTTTTTAGAACCATTAAGGGTATTTGTTTCTACAGAAACCGCAAACAAAAAGCAATACATTTTATCAAAAGAAATTGACCCCAAAAAAGTGTGGATGCTGGAAGAAGGGCACTGCCTTTCAAAGCAATTCATCAATTACTGCAAACTAAAAGGAAACAGTGGCAATTCTTTAAATACAAACTTTCAAACAGGCAGTTTAGATACGCTGCTGAACATGGTAGAAACCTACAAAGGAATAACACTAATACCCGAGCTGGCAGCGCAACAGTTAGACGAAAAACGCAAACTGCAGTTGCGCAATTTCAAAGCACCAATTCCTGTGAGGCAAATAAGTTTGGTGAGCCTTCGGCCACATTTAAAATCAAAACTTAATGAAGTTTTGAAAACAATCATACTAACCAATATTGAGCCATTGCTAAAAGCATACAAACTAAAACCCGGCACTTTTGAAGTAGTAGCAATAAACTAAAAGATGATTGATAAAGTTACCTTGCCGCTGCCCGTTCTTCCAGTAATTTCTGTAAGGCTATCATCTCATCGCGCAATTTAGCAGCCTCAATAAAATTGGTATCTTTTGCTGCTTGCAGCATTCGTTCGCGAGTGGCTTCTATTGCTTTGTGCAATTGCTCTGAATTCATACTTTGAATAATCGGCTCGGCAGCAACCGATATTGGTTCATCTGGTTCTACATAAGCGTTTTCGGGTGTCGAACGAATATCTAACACACCTGTTTGCCTCATGATTTCTTCTTTACTTTTAAAAACAGTTTCGGGCGTTATTCCGTGCAACTCGTTGTATGCAATCTGTTTTTCGCGCCTGCGATTCGTTTCGTCAATTGTAAGTTGCATGCTGTTAGTTATCTTATCGGCATACATAATTACCTTACCATTGGCATTACGCGCAGCACGCCCCGATGTTTGTATCAACGAACGTTTATTGCGCAAAAACCCTTCTTTATCGGCATCTAAAATTGCCACCAGCGAAACTTCGGGCAAATCCAAACCCTCGCGCAAAAGGTTCACACCAATCAACACGTCAAACTTACCAAGACGCAAATCGCGAATAATTTCTATTCTATCTAAGGTGTGTACTTCGCTGTGAATGTAGCGGCATTCCACACCAAATCTTGTCAAGAATTTTGTAAGCTCCTCGGCCATGCGCTTGGTAATAGTAGTAACCAACACACGTTCTTTCTTCTTCACGCGCTCGTTAATTTCTTCCATCAAATCGTCCATTTGATTGACACTTGGGCGAACCTCAATTGGCGGATCCAACAAACCGGTGGGGCGTACTACCTGCTCTACGATTACTCCGTCTGTTCTACCCAATTCAAAATCGCCAGGGGTGGCGCTTACATACACTACTTGATCTTGTATTGCTTCAAATTCCTGAAAACTTAACGGGCGATTATCTAATGCCGATGGCAATCTGAAACCATATTCTACCAATGTCATTTTGCGCACTTTATCGCCACCGCTCATGCCACCAATTTGCGGAACCGAAACGTGGCTTTCATCAATCACCATTAAAAAATCTTGCGGAAAATAATCGAGCAAACAATAAGGCCGCGTGCCGGGTTGCCGCCTATCTAAATAGCGCGAATAATTCTCAATGCCGCTGCAATAGCCAAGTTCGCGCATCATTTCCATATCAAATTCTACTCGCTCTTTTAACCGCGCAGCCTCTTGATGTTTACCAATTTCTTTGTAATAAGTTACTTGCTTATCTAAATCCATTTTTATTTCATCCAATACTTGCTTCAGCAACTCGCGCGAAGTAACGTACATGTTGGCCGGAAAAATAGCCACATTGCCAGGGCGGCCAATTGTCCGCCCATTACCCGGATCAAAGGCTTCAACAATTTCAATTTCATCGCCAAAAAAAGTGATGCGATAGGCATAATCTACATAAGGCAAAACCACTTCTACCGTGTCGCCTTTTACCCTAAAAGTACCGCGCTTTAAATCGGCATCGCTACGCGAATACAATGCATCTACCAAGCGCAACAAAAAAGCATTGCGCGCAATTTTTTGCCCCTCGGCAACACGCACAATACCCTGTTCAAAATCAACAGGGTTACCCATACCGTAAATGCAACTTACCGAGGCTACCACAATAATATCGCGCCTGCCCGATAGCAACGAAGCCGTAGTACTTAAACGCAGCTTGTCTATTTCTTCATTAACTGCTAAATCTTTTTCAATGTAAGTATTAGAAGAAGGAATAAATGCTTCGGGCTGATAATAATCGTAGTAAGAAACAAAATATTCAACGGCATTTTCAGGAAAAAACTGTTTAAACTCGCCATACAACTGACTTACAAGCGTTTTGTTGTGCGAAAGAATCAATGTAGGCTTGTTTACTTGCGCAATCACATTTGCCATAGTAAACGTTTTACCCGAGCCTGTAACACCCAACAACACTTGATGTTTTTCGCCACTATTGATGCCTTCAACCAATTGCTTTATGGCTTCCGGCTGGTCGCCCGAGGGCTGATATTTTGTATGTAACTTGAATTCCATTTTAGGGCAACGAAGTTACACAATCGCACTTCATCAAGGTTGGAATAAGAATTTTTTGCTTTTTCGGTTGGTAGTGTTATACCGCAAACACTGTTTTGTGCAAAGTTATACACCAATGCTTTGATACACTTGCGCATAGAGTTTCACCCCTTTTTCAAGCGAATAATATTGAAATGCGGCTGTGCGAATTTGCGCATTAGTGCGGCCTACTTTTTGCAGCAATTCATTTACAGCTTTAAGGTAATCGGCATTGGAAAAGTTATCTACAACAACTCCGCAATTTGTTTGCTGCACAATTGCATCAACATCGCCTACGCCTTTATTGCAAATGTGAAGAATACCCATGCCCATTAGCTCGCCTTGCTTGGTGGGCGAAGATGCCTGCTTTGAAAAAACAGGTTGTATAAAGAAAATACTCGCATCGGAAAGCGACAAATATGCCGGCACTAAATTGTGTGGCGATGATACTATTCTAATACTTGCTCTGGCAATATTTTTCTCATCAGCTTTCTGCAAAATAAAATCGGGCGATTCGTTGGTAACAAACAAAAACTTCGCTTCAGGTTTTATCGAAATCAAAGCCTTAAAACAGTCCAACATTTCATCGGGCATATACCAAGTACCTATGCTTCCTAAATAGCTCAACACAAAATCACTTTCAGTAAGTTGAAGCGAAGCGCGAAGCTCTTGTTTGGTTTGCTGCGAAATTTTTGATGCATCGAAAACGTCTAAATCTGCACAACAAGGAATTACTTGAATAGGAACAGGCTGGTTAGGGATTTGCGCCCACGAGTGAATAATTTTCTTAGCTGCCTCGGTTAATGAAACAACATAATCGGCAGTGCCGAAAAACTGCACTTCTTTCTTTTTAAAATAACGGTAAACAAAATCGTAAACAATATTACTTCGATTCCATAAATTACCATCCACTCGCTCATCGGCATAAAAACCACGCATATCGAACACGAATTTTACACCATGCTTTTGCTTAAATGACAAGCCCACCAAAGCAGTAATGTAACTACGACAATGAATAAGTTGAAACTTATCGGCAGCATACACATCTGCCACAATTCTGTGCAAGCGCCACACATCATACATAGTTGAAAACACAGGCGGAGATTTGGTGTAATTCTGCGGCAGCCATTTAATGCCTGCTGCGATACATCGCTGTTCAATCACAGTCTTGCTCTTATCAAATCGTTCAGCTTTTTCAAAACTGATTAATGTAAA
>CAZYXR010000050.1:23397-23866 GCA_964650845.1 uncultured Chitinophagaceae bacterium | reverse complement strand
TTATCATTACAGGTTTATCTGCGTACATTGCAACACCCTGTCGGGCAAAGTCGTCATTATAAAGTAAAAGGAATGTTTAGACAGATAGCGATATTGTTTACACTTATTGCTGTAACTACAAGTTACGGGCAAGGATTCAATAAACGATATAAACTAACGTCTCCTGCCTTATATGGTGTTGGCATTGTTAGTGCTGATGCAAAGTACTACACAATCGGTTATGGTGGCGATTCCGCGCAAAATGAGATAGCTATTTTTACGGTATTTAATGATACCGGTAGAGTATTGTCTAGTAAGACGTTTCGTGTTGATAGTAGTGTAGTGTGTGCTCCGGGAAGAAATTTAATCAAAACGCATGACAATTGTTTTGTAAATGGAGGCTATCTATTGCGCAGTGCGGCTATTGGAAGCGAGGCACTTATATTAAAGTATGATACTACAGGCAATGTAAAGTGGTATAACTCATATC
>CAZYXR010000050.1:18872-23378 GCA_964650845.1 uncultured Chitinophagaceae bacterium | reverse complement strand
ACAATACAACATCCAACTTTCAGATGTAGTATTGTTGTTCTCAAAACAGACAGCTTAGGCAATGAACAATGGAGGAAATTCTATAACCATCAATATTGGTCGCTTACAGGAACAGGGGCTTATAAAAGTGATAATGGGTATATTGTTACGGGTATAGATGATAATTATCCATTAGGAACATTAGAGGATAAAGCCTATCCCTACATGATGGAGATAGATACAGCAGGCAATGTTCTATGGAAGTGGTTTTATACTGCCAATAACAAAACAGCAGTAACCTATACGGGTATTCGCACAGATGATGGTGGGTATATCCTTTCAGGCTATAAAATAGTGGGGCAGCTTGCAGGGGGAAGCGATAGATTAACACGAGGGTATGTGATGAAAGTTGATGTCAATAGAAATGTAGTTTGGCAAAAAATTATTGGTTACGAAGAAGACGGTTATGCAATTTGTCATTTTAACAAAGCGGTGAAGAACGCTAATAACAGTTTTACGTTTTGTGGTTTGCAAGCTACAAGAGTATCGGTATCTCCTGATAGGGGTGGGTGGTTTGGTTATTTGGCAACTTTATCTGAAAATGGTGATAGCTTATGGGATAGATACTACTATATAACACAGGATAGTTTTGCGAATACTAATGAATTCAATGGAATGGTAGCCAATGCCGATGGAGGTTATACTATGGTGGGAGAAGCAAATGAAATGATGGCAAATAGTGCAGGTCAACAACTATGGTTAGTGCGGGTAGATAGCAACGGCTGTGTGCAGGAAAACTATTGCAGTGGCAGTAAGCCGGTGGGTATTGTTAAAGAGCCTGTTAATGAGGGTAGATTTAAAATTTATCCTAACCCTGCAAGTAGTAAATTGATAATAGAATTTGAAGCGATACGAGCAGATGCATATTCGGTTTATGACCTTGCAGGACGGGTGGTTTTAAGTGGGTTAATAGAAAGTAATTTGCAGCAAGTGAATATTGGTGATTTAAGCAAGGGAATGTATTTGATTCAGTTAAGCCAAGCTGAAAAAAGGGCAGGAGTGAGTAAGATACTTAAGGATTAGAAAATCTTTACCAAAGATTTAAAAACACCAATATCTATGAAATACATTTTACTGCTAATTACGTTACTTTCTACTATCCACATCACACGAGCACAACAATGGTGCGAAAAAGGTGCAAAATGGACTTACAGTTATACAGGTTTTAGTACTCAAGGTTATGTAGAATGCGCCTATGAAAAGGATACGGTGATAAATTCCAAAAACTGTAATAAGATAACAGTTTTGAATGTAATAGGTTATTATTCTTTCTCGCCAACACCATTATCTATTGATACTTTTTATAGCAAATCGCACTATACCTTTTCAAGAAACGACACAGTTTATTTCTGGCAGGATTCTGCTTTTGTAGCCGTATATTATTGGGGAGCAGCATTAGGCGATACTTTGCAAATAAAGCAGAAGGCCTATTGTGATAATAGCGATATAAAAACCGTTGTTGACTCAATAGGTTTTTTACAAATCAACAACTACTCACTGCGTTTTTACAGAACCCAAACTGTAATATCTAATCAAACACCATTTTATTCCCCTGAAAAAGTTTTTATTGTTGAAAGATTAGGTGCAACCTCCGAATTTTTACTTCCCTACTATCATTGCATCACCGATCCTGCATATAATTTTTTACGATGCTACGAGGATGATTCATTGGGGTTATACATGTCCGGCAGTACTTGTAAATTTCAGTTTACAGACATTGTCGCGCCTGCTTCTGATATCGAAATACTTGTTCATCCTAATCCTACAAAAGGCAATGTAACCCTTACTACACAAGGGCTTGCAGCAGATACTTATATGGTGTTTGATTTAACAGGACGTGTTGTTTTAAGCGGAGCAATCACAGGCAGTACACAAACTGTTGATGTCAGTACTTTAAGTAAAGGAGTTTATTTGCTTAAAGTATCAGATAAAGGCAATGCAGTGCGCAATGGGAAGTTGATGAAAGAGTAAGAGGGTTGTGAGGAAATATAAGCAGGCAGAAAAGATACAAGTTGAAATTATACAGACTCGACATTTGCCTTTACAAAGGCATCGAATGCTTCTTCGGCAATGCGTTGCTCATCCATTTTTTTAATGCTTTCTGAAACTTCTAAAGGAACATCTTTAAGGATGGAAGTATTATTGGTAAGAGAAGTATCAGCAAGGAAATTTATCTTTTTGCGTACGGTATCGGTAAGTTGAAAACCAATAGTTACACTGCTGCTGTTATTGTTCAACTCCGGCATTGGGCGCAATACCGAAACAACAAAATACTCGTATCCTTCAGGATGCTTTGCAATACAGGCAAAAACCTTGGTGTCTTGCGCCTGCTCCTGATGCTGTTCATTCAAATGCTCTACGATTGTTTTGGTTACCCAACGTTGGAAGTGTTGTTCGTGCTGACGCGCTTCAAAGTTTTCTTTTTGCCTGCTGATGTGCAATTCCTTTGAAATTTCTTTCAGGTGTTTTTCAGGGGTTTTGCTGCTATATCGAATAAAGAACAATTCATTGAAGCCAAAAAACTTTGGCAACAGGTTGCTCATGCGCTGAAACAACATTTCGGGAGAAGCCTGGTATTTATCTAATAGCTTAGTGATGAAAGAAGCATCCCAGGTTACATTGGCAAAAAGCTCTTCGAGGTCGCGCAGAAAGAGTGTCTTGTTGATGTGCAGGCATTGTGCGAAATAAGATGCCTTAGAGTTGTTTAATACATGATCGAAGCTTTCCGCCTTTAACCATGAAGTGGTAAGCGGTCGCTTGTCTAACTTTAAATAGCTGAAACCAAGTTCACGACCAAAAAGAAAAGTCTTTTGCTGGTCGGTTAGTTTTGAGTTATAAATCAAATGCGCAGACTTTACATCTTCCTTTGAGTTCTGTTTTTGTTCCTTAATAAAAACACTTCTCAGTTTTTGTAATGGCGGATAATCTGCAAAATCAGTAGCAGAAATTTTGTAACCGAATTTTTCCTGCAGCAACTGTACATACATGGTAGTTGAAACAGGTGGAGCGCATTCAAAGCCGGTATCGTTTCTGAATTTCTCTGTGGCAATTTCTATTTCTTCGAAGTAATTATCATTTAACTCCTGAAATGAACGCAACGCAGCAAAATAAAAATGCTCTTGTTTCAGGTTATAGTTGCGGGCAATTTCGTAAAGTGTGTTTACCAAAGCAGCAACCTTTAAAGGTGCATTGGCAATGATTCCGGTGAGTAAATTTTTATCTAAGCCAAATGTTTCAAATGGTAACTCATTCAGAATATCAAGGTTCAGAATTTGCCCGACAGGTGAAAGTGTTTTACCTAATTTGAGGGAAACCAACTGGTCGTAAGGAACATCTAATGCCTTTGATAACTCAGTAATTTTTTCAGTTTTAGGATACTTCTTTCCTTTTTCAATTTCGTTGAGGTAAGAAACCGAAACACCGCTGCGCTCACTCAATTCCTGAAGCGAATAGCCACGCGAATTGCGCAACTCCTTCACTTTCAAACCAAAAATGAAGTTGATATTTTCTTTAGTTGTATTTTCCATAATGTAGAATTGTGCGCAGTCGTTGCGGGTGGCGATACCGCAAATAAAGCGAAAATCTTTCAAGGGCGAATTTCCGCATGTGCAATATTTCTGTTCAATCCAAAAAATAAATGCCGAGATTTTTAAGGATACATACCTTTGCATTCTAGTCTAAAATCTACCTTGAAATTCATCACGTAGATTACAAAACTTTCTAGAGTAATAAATGAACAGAAATCCTCGCTACCGCGAACTTATTGAGCAGACATTTGATTTTCCGCAACGCGAATTTGAAATCAAAGATACTTCGCTGAACTTCAACAATTTGCCACTAATGGAAATTATTGAAAAATACGGCTCGCCATTGCGTATCACTTATCTGCCAAAAATTGGGCAACAAATTCAAAAAGCAAGAAGGTTGTTTCATGCTTCTATTGCGAATAATGATTACAAAGGCAACTACACTTATTGCTATTGTACTAAAAGCAATCACTTCTCTTTTATAATTGAAGAGGCTTTAAAAAGCAATGTACAGTTAGAAACATCCAGTGCTTTCGATTTTGAAATTATTCGCTCGCTTGAGGCAAAGAAAAAACTGACAAAGGACATTACCATTGTTTGTAATGGCTTTAAAACTCAGCGATACATTGATTACATCACCGATTTTATCAAGGCTGGGTACAAAAATGTAATTCCGGTAATTGATAACATGGATGAGTTAGATAAATATGCAAAGCTTGACGAGCCAATGAATATTGGTATCCGCATTGCTGCGGAAGAAGAGCCTAAGTATGAATTTTATACTTCGCGTTTGGGCATTGGCTACAAAGACATCATTCCATTCTTTAAAGAGAAAATTCAAAACAATCCGCGCTTTAAATTGAAGATGTTACACTTCTTCATTGATACAGGCATTAAGGATGTAAATTATTATTGGACAGAGTTTCACAAGAGCCTGAAA
>CAZYXR010000050.1:0-18862 GCA_964650845.1 uncultured Chitinophagaceae bacterium | reverse complement strand
TCGCTGAATCTTGGCGGTGGAATGCCCATCAAACAATCACTGGCATTCGACTTTGATTATGAATACATGATAAACGAAATTGTGTCGCAGATCAAATCTGTTTGCACACAGGAAGGTGTAGATGAACCAGATATTTATACTGAATTTGGAAGCTACACAGTAGGCGAAAGCGGTTGTGTAATATTTGGTGTGTTGGCGCAAAAGCAACAAAACGATCGCGAAACATGGTATATGTTGGATGGTTCGCTGATGAATAACCTGCCGGATATTTGGGGCTTATCGCAGCGGTTTATTATGCTGCCTATTAACCTTTGGGAAAATGAATATAAACAGGTGAATCTTGGTGGTATTACTTGCGATGTTGGCGACTATTACAATAGTGATGCGCACATCAATCAAGTATATTTGCCAACAATAAAGCAAGGCGAAAAACTCTACATCGGCTTCTTTAATACCGGTGCGTATCAAGACACGTTAAGTGGATATGGTGGAATCAAACATTGCTTATTACCATCGCCACCACACATTTTGGTTGATGAGAAAAAGAAAGGGAAATTAGAATACACCGTTTTTGCCGAAGAGCAATCGGCAGAAAGTATGTTGAATATTTTGGGATACTAAAAGATTACACAATCGGGCAAAGCTTTTCGCTCACCTCCCACAATTGTTTTTGTAATGATTCATCCAATGCAAGTGGCTGAGGTTTTTTCTCTTTACTATCGCTAAAGTATTTTCCTGTTACGCCTTTTACATCATTGGATGTGGCAAGATAAATGGAGGTAGCCGCGCCTTTTTCGATACTAATACCGCGCAACTTGGTAAGCAAGGTCCAAACCCATTTGGCATACCACTGTGTACCTTTGTTTCCAATTTTGGTTTGTACCAGCCCCGGGTGAAGCGAGTTTACAGTAACATGCGAATTTGCTAACCGCCTTGCTAGTTCATTACTGAACAAAATATTGGCAAGTTTGCTTTGACCATATGCGCGGAAAATAAAATAGCTTTTGTTTTGCGTAAAAGAATCGAAGTCGATTTTTGCATCTTCGTGAGCGCGCGATGCCACGTTTACAATACGAGCGTAGTCAGACTTTTTGATGTTTTCCAGCAAAAGATTGGTAAGTAAAAAGAATGCGAAATGGTTGGTTGCAATAGTATGTTCCAACCCATCTTCGGTAAGTTTAAATTCTGGAAACACGGCACCGGCATTGTTTATCAAAACATCAATTACATCTATCTCGTGTTTAATTTCGGCTGCTAGTTTTCTTATAGATTTTTGCGAGCTTAAATCGGCAATGAAATACTTTACGTTTTTATTGCCGCTCGCTTTTTGTATTTGCTCAACTGCCGCTGTAGCCCTCTCTTTACTTCTTGTTACAAGATAAATATTGGCACCAAGTTTGGCTAAATGTATAGAAGTAGCTAAGCCAATGCCTGCATTGCCACCTGTTATAATAACATTTTTGTTTGTCATTTTACTTAAGTGTATTGAAACGCGAATTAGAACAAATTGATAAAGCCTAACTGCACTACCACACCGCGTGGATAGAGCGAATAGTTTCTGTCAACAACCGAGTGCAATACATTGTACGAAACCATTATAGGCATAAAGAAATTTTTGCTCTGTAAAAGATTGTAGCCTACACCAACTAAAAGTGCAGGAACAGTTTTTTGAATTTTGGGATAGCGCACACCAATAATTGTATTGTTGTTGGGCGGGTTGCCATAAACGGGTTGATAACCCTCTATGTCATCCATCACTCTGTGAAGTGCTTCAAATTTTGCGCGTGCAAAAAAGCCCTTCCAAATATTGTATTGTAAAAAAACACCACCGCCAAAAGTGTGGTAATTTGCATTGCCATAAACCCGCGAACCATTAGAAACAAGGTATTCAATATTGCTAAATCGGGTGTAAAAGTAAGTGATACCGGCACCTGCATAAAGCCCTTGCATACTTCCCGGTTTTACATTTTTGGGTTGCCAAATTCGGTATCCCACATAGGGCGAAAGACCCAGATTGATTACATTGTTGCCAATAGAAAAGTTGAAGTTTGGCTCGATGATGAATTTACTGAGGTCTAATTTTTTCTTTTTGTTGAATGGTTTAAACTCTTCTTTTTTTTCTGTTTTGTCGGGCGAATCTACCGGATTCCATTCGCCATCATTTTTTTTCACTTTGGGCGATGGAGGTGGAAGGTCGTCTTCTTGCGCAATGGCACTTGCGCTGAATGCCAATAATAAAAGCCAAAGAAAATATTTCATGGTATGTAATTTGTTATTGAAAAACGTTTACAACGCTAAACCTGTGTCTTTATTTTAGCATGATGAATTTGAGTTGCATACTTTATAAAAGAATTTACTCGGTAAAATAACGGTAAAACATTCAAATTGGTTGTGCGGTTAGTAAACTTAGGTGGTTTTTTTACAATATGTTGTGTTTAAACTGTGAAGCAATTTAAGCTTAGAATATAACTTACGGAACGAACCAATCGCGATAAAAGTTGGAACAAAATATTTGAATTTTGCTAATCAAGTGTTTGTCCTTGGTTGGCACTCATCTCCAACATTTTTGCAAACATATCGTCCTTTAAATCATTGAAGTAATAGTAAACAGGGTTTACAGCACTGTTGCCTTTTATTACTTCGTAATGCAAATGCGGACCGGTTGATTTGCCGGTGCTGCCTACTAAACCAATAATATCGCCACGTTTCAATTTTTGCCCACGTTTTACTTTAAATTTTGAAAGATGGGCATAGCGAGTTCTATAACCATAGCCATGGTTTACTACAATTTGGTTTCCATAGCCGCTATACGAGTATTCAACAGTTTCCACCACGCCATCGCCTGTTACATAAACTTCGGTGCCTACCGGAGCGGTAAAATCCATGCCTTCGTGAAACTTTGGTACTTTGTAAACAGGGTCGGTGCGCATGCCATAGCCCGATGCCAAGCGTGTTAGTTCTTTGTTGGTAATCGGTTGGATAGATGGCATGGAACTCAGCATTTGTTCGCGGCTTTGAATCAATTCGGCAATTTGATCGTAGCTTTTAGATTGAATAGCCATTTGCCTGCGCAGTTTATCCATGCGCATAGAAATGTTTTTCATCAACTCGCCATTGTCATATTTTTCTAACGAGCGATATTTGTTTACACCGCCTGCGCCTGCTTGCCATACCTCATCGGGTATTGGGTCGCTTTCAAACAATACCCTGTAAACATTCCCATCGCGGTAGTGAAGCTCATCCAAAACCTCACTCATTTTTTGTGTTTCGCTGTTTAAAATAGAGTAGCGATCTTTCATCACACTCAATTCGTTTTTCAGAATTTTTTCTTTGGGCGAATCAATGAATAGATATGCCAACGAAGAAAATGCAACTGAAAAAACTATGGATGCACATAGGAATGTAAAAAAGCGCAACAATCGCGAACCCCAAGTTACCACAGCTTTTTCGTAGCTCAGTGTTTGGGTGTTAAATATGTATTTCTGCTTTTGTTTAAATATTGCCATGAACAGCTACTCAATTATTCTTTATGCAACTTTAGTGAAAAATAAGGATGCTTTGGCTTATCTGCAATTTTTTATGATCCATTTACTGCTGTATAGCTCACAATATTCATACATTAAACAGCTTCAATGTTTTATTCTCAATGGAAGTGTGCATTTTAGCAGCCGATGAAACGATTAGACTGCTTGGCGGTTTTGCAATTTATTGGGCCATTCCTTCTCACATTTGCAATTGCATTATTCGTGTTGGTAATGCAGTTTTTATGGAAGTATATTGATGATTTGGTGGGTAAGGGAATTGACGCTTGGGTGTTGATTGAATTGTTGTTTTACGCAAGTGCAAAATTGGTGCCATTGGCATTGCCACTTGCAGTGTTGTTAGCGTCTATAATGACGATGGGAAGTTTTGGCGAGCACCTTGAAATTACTGCCGCCAAAGCTGCCGGTATTTCGCTTTTGCGATTTATGCTTCCGCTCTTTTTGTCTTCTATTGTTATTGGAATTTTAGCCCTTTTGTTTTCAAACTATATGTTGCCCAATGCCAATTTAAAATTCAGTTCATTGCTCTATGATATTAGAAATTTAAAGCCCTCGGTTGCTATAAAACCGGGGATTTTTTACAAAGGATTGGACGGTTTTTCTATCCGCGCTGCGCGCAAAAGCGATGATGGAAGTAAACTGTATGATTTGATTGTTTATGACCATACAAGCGGCTTGGGAAGCGACCATGTAATTACTGCCAAAGAAGGTAGTATGTTGCAAGACGAAGAAAGGGCGGTGCTTACTTTGCATTTGATTAACGGAAAGCAGTACAAAGAAATGCCGCCCAAAAATCCCGATTCATCTACTTATCAAATGTATCGCTCCTCTTTTTCCACCTACGAAAAGAAGTTTGATTTAAGTCAGTTTCAACTTTCGCGTACCGATGAAAATTATTTTCGCGATTTAAAGCAAATGCTTTCGTTGCAGCAATTGGTGAAGCAGATGGATACAACAGATATAGAAGAAAATAATGTGCGATTGCAGATGAAAGATTATTTGAGTCCGTATTTCAATTTTTTCAAGTTTGGTTTAGATACGCTAAAGCCTGTAAATTCCGTAAGTAAGGCTATAAATTTTGATAGTCTTTTTATTTCAAAAGATAAGGAAACAAAAGCGGCAGTGTTAGAAAACGCTATCAATCAAGCGCGAAATGTGAAGAATTATGCCAATATCACAATAAGGCAAATAGAGTTTAAAGAAAGAAACAGAATGAGTTTGGTAATTGAGATTTACCGAAAGTTTACCCTTGCAATTGCATGTGTGGTTTTGTTTTTGGTGGGTGCTCCGTTGGGTTCAATTATTCGTAAAGGCGGCTTGGGCTGGCCATTGTTTTATGCAGTGTTGTTTTTTATTCTTTATCATGTTAGCAGTATTATTGGCGAAAAACTTGCCGAGCGCGAAAAAATGGGCGTGTTTGAAGGAATGTGGTTAAGTACTTTTGTGTTGTTGCCGCTTGGGTTGTTTCTTACTTTTAAGGCCACCGATGATTCGCGAATTCTATCGGCCGATTTTTATAAAAAACTCTTTCGTTTAAAGTAAATTGAAGAAGCTGTTTAATAACGATAACTTGTTTGTGTTGCTCACAATTTTTGCGGCAATAGCGGGCTTGGCAACTTTGAGTGTAACCGAAAAGGGGGATGAAACATTGTGGTTCAATTTCAATAATCATCATCTGGCAGATTGGGGGTTTCGCTTTCTAACTTTGTTTGGCGAAGTATATTTTATCATCCCTGCAATTGCCTTTGTATGGTGGAAAAAAGGCAGGGCAAATGCTTTCTTGATGATATTTGCAATGGTAAATGTTGCTGTAATTGTTCAGTTATTAAAGCGATTGGTTTTTGCGCATCTAAGCCGCCCAGCCGAACTGATCGGCAAGATTCATTCATTAAGAACAATTGATGGGGTAGCGGCATTGCATTTTTATAGTTTTCCATCGGGGCACACGGCTGCTGCATTTGCATTGATGTTTTTACTTTCGTCAATTTATAAGCACAGAGCTGTTACTGTTACTTTGTTTGTTCTTGCTGTGCTTACGGGCATTTCTCGAATGTATTTGTTGCAGCATTTTTTGAGTGATGTTGTTGCTGGTGCTTTGCTTGGTGTAGTGGTGGCATGGATAGCAAGTCGCTTTTTTGCCGATAGAATTGCTGCAATGAATTTTGTTTCTGTGCGTACCGAGTGAGGTTTGTTATTTTCGTGTTTTAAATTTTACTTTTTGGTTTGAATACTATTCTTCAAAAATGCTTACAATTCCCTACCCGCTTTTTTTTAATCTGCTTCGGAGCATTGTTGTTTTTTCCGATGTTGGATGGTGTTCATCTGTTCGATTGGGATGAAATTAATTTTGCCGAAAGTGCTCGCGAAATGCTGATAACAGGCAATTGGCGAACCGTGCAAATCAACTTTGAAGTGTTTCACGAAAAGCCCCCGTTTTTTATTTGGCTACAAGCATTGAGCATGAAATATTGGGGTGTAAATGAGTATGCTGCACGTTTTCCTAATGCCGTTTGTGGTGTTCTTACTATGATGATTGTGTGGGCGATAGGGAAGGAATTATATGGCGGCCGATTCGGCACTTATTGGGCGTTGCTTTTTGCTTGCTCGCTGCTGCCACAGATGTATTTTAAAAGTGGAATTATTGACCCGTTTTTTAACCTGTTTACTTTTTTGGGTATTTATTTCATTTACAAAATTTCGTTTTTCAATGAGTTTGAAGATCGTAAAACAAAGTCCAGAAAAAGAAGCTCTTTTCTATTCTTATCGGCATTGTTTATTGGCTTGGCCATTCTCACAAAAGGGCCCGTAGCAATGCTTATCCTAATGCTTACAGTTTCAATAGTGTTTGTGTGGAACAGAGGCAAAATAGCTGTGGACATCAAACAGTTTTTGATATGGCTACTAGTAATTATTGTGGTGGTTTTGTTGTGGATATCTTTTGCCATGCGCGATTCTGGTTTGAAATTGTTAGACGATTTTATTCACTATCAAATTCGATTGCTAACTACGCAGGATGCCGGGCATGGCGGTCCATTTTATTATCATATTCTTGTGTTGTTTTTTGGTTGTTTTCCTGCTTCCATTTTTGCAATTGCGGGCTTTAAAAAAGACAACAGCGATGGTTTTGCACAAGATACTTTTCGCAAATGGATGATTGTATTGCTTGCGGTAGTTGTGGTTGTATTTTCAATTGTGCAAACAAAAATTATTCACTATTCTTCGTTAGCATATTTTCCGCTTACTTTTTTTGGGGCATATTACTTAGATAAGGTAATGGACGGTAAGTTCAGCATGAAAGGTTGGATAATAATGCTATTGAGCGTAGTTGGTTTATTGCTGATGGCGGCATTGTTGTTGCTGCCGCAAATTGCACTCTTGCTGCCAAAGATTGAACCATATATTAAAGATCCATTTGCATCGGAAGCTATGCATGCAAAAGTGTATTGGAGCAAAAGCGATTTTATTCCGGGCATTATTTTTAGTTGCCTTTTTACAGTAAGTATTTTGATGTTTATTACATCAAAACTTAAACAGGCAATTGCAACTTTACTATTTAGCATGGCTTTGTTTACACAGTTTTTTATGGTGTGGTTTTTGCCGCGTATCGAGCGTTATTCGCAAGGAGCGATGATTGATTTTATTCAAGAAAAAGCAACTGAAAATTGCCGCATTGAACCAATGGCTTTTAAAAGCTATGCGCATCTTTTTTATGGGAAACAGCAACCTGCACAATCTTATCCAGACTCAGCGGCTCATTATTACATTACAAAAACACATAGATTAGAAGTTGTAAAAACATGGGTTGATGCTGAAGAAGTTGGTCGAAAAAACGGTTTTGTGTTTTTGAAAAAGCGACAATAGGATTCAATCGAAGAACGTTGTTTGAAAAAAAAATTGCAGAATTTGGTTTTTTCATCTCAAACATTAACTTTGTGTAACAATATTTTATTTAAGTCGTACATTTCAAACAAACAATAAGCCTATCTGCAATAATTCTACTTCATCAAAGGTTTTATACTTCGGTTTGTTTTTACTTTATTTTTAGAGTTATTCTATGCTGCCCTTGAAGGTGGATTTTTTATTTTTCATTAGCCAAACATTGATTACGCCTATCGCTTAGAAATCTACGTATTGTTCACATCAAAAACAGAACACGTATGAATGTTCAATCATTAAGCGATCAGGTACTTTTGCAGCAGTACCTAAAAGGAGACGAAGCTGCTTTGAATGTTCTTATTTCAAGGTATAAGAACAAGGTTTACACTTGTATTTATGTCATGGTTCGCGACCAATATCTTGCAGAAGATATGTTTCAGGATGTGTTTATTAAAGCTGTAAACAAATTGCGAAGTGGCAGCTATAATGAAGAAGGTAAGTTTGGTGCATGGCTATTGCGTATTGCTCACAATCATTGCATGGATTATTTCCGCAAAGTAAAGATTGCACCAAATAGAAAGATTACAACCAGTAACGGAGAAGACATTTTTAAGTTTATTGGCGAGGAGGACGTGCCTGCCGAAACTCATTATGATGTAGAAACCAAAGAAGGGCGGTTAAAATTGATGTTGGATCAATTACCCCCCGACCAACGCGAGGTTATCATTCTTCGCCACTTTTATAACTTTAGTTTTAAAGAAGTAGCGGCATACACTAATGTAAGTGTAAATACTTCGCTTGGTAGAATGCGCTACGCGCTCATCAATCTGCGTAAGATTATTGAGGAGCAAAAAGTAGAAGTGTTTTAATTGCTGTATTATTTTTAAAGAAAGCCGAGGTTGATTACCCTCGGCTTTTTTGTTTAATGCGGAATTGCTATAGTTAGATAGAATTTTTCTAAACACGGCTATATTTTTTGGGCAATACTTTGATTAACTGATAATGCACTCTACATTTGCGCGCTTTTTAAAAAACAGCATATAACAAACATGGCAAGTAATGTTACTTTAACAATGATTAAGCCCGATGCAGTTGCAGATGGCCATACCGGAAAAATTCTTGATTTAATTATTGCAAACGGTTTTAAGATTCAAGCAATGAAATTGAGCCGCCTATCAAGAGAAAAAGCTGAAGAGTTTTACGCAGTACATCGCGAGCGTTCTTTTTTTGGCGAGTTGATTGATTTTATGACCGAGGGACCAATCGTAGCGGCAGTTCTTGAAAAAGATAATGCTGTTGAAGATTTTAGAAAGTTGATTGGTGCTACCAATCCAGCCAATGCAGCCGAAGGTACAATACGTAAGTTATTTGCAGCCGGTATAGAGCGCAATGCTATACACGGAAGCGATAGCGATGAAAATGCTGCTATTGAAGCAAGTTTTCATTTTAGTGGTTTAGAGCGTTTTTAATTTTACTAACTTCGTTTTGCTGCATACCGCTTTATCGCTCGCTGGCAAACAGCGGGAGGAAAGTCCGGACAACACAGAGTGTCGTACCACCTAACGGGTGGCTTCATTTGCAAAAATGAAAGAGATAGTGCCGCAGAAAATAACTGCTATTGCTGCAAAGCAATAGTAAAGGTGAAAACGTGTGGTAAGAGCGCACGGTTTTGTAGAGCAATCTGCAAAAGAGGTAAACCTTACGAGTTGAAAGGTCATGTATATCAGTGGTTGAGGGTTGCTCGCCCGATTCCTTGTGAAACGCTGAGGGGTTGACTGCTAAAGGTTGCTTGCGAAAGTAACCGCAGATAAATGATAAAGACTTTGATGAAAATCAAAGAACAGAATCCGGCTTACAGGTGTGCAGCATTTTTTTTAAGATTAAGCAGTGAAAATCAAAATCTGTTAAACATTAAACCATTCTGCAACAAACGAATCAACGAAAACGAAAAGGCATTACATTTGTTCTGCTTAAATTTAATCAACACAAAAAAAAATCAGATGAAGAAGCTATTCTTTATGTTATGCATGGCAGGTTCAGCATTGCTTGCTACGGCTCAAGAAGGTGTCGCCACTCCGGTTGACCCAAATGCTCCCGAAATTAAATGGGAATCTACAGACATTGATTATGGTACTATCCAACAGGATGCCAACGGTGCGCGTGAGTTTAAATTTACCAATGTAGGTAAAAGCCCGCTTATTCTTTCAAATTGCCGTGGGTCTTGTGGTTGCACAGTGCCCGATTGCCCAAAAGAGCCAATCATGCCTGGTCAAAAAGGTGTTATTAAAGTTAGCTACGATACACACCGTATTGGAGCATTCACTAAAACAGTAACTGTTGAATCGAATGCAAAAAACAATACTGAAACTTTGAAAATTCACGGTACAGTGTTGGATTCAAATGCTGGAGCGGCTCCGGCAGTAAATGAAGCGGCAAAACCAGCCCCAGCTGCAACACCTGCTAAAGCAACACCAGCGCCAGCAACAAAAACTACCAAAAAAGCTGATTCTAAATAATAGTTTTTGAGTTTAACTATATTAAAGACCATCCAATTCGGGTGGTCTTTTTTTTGATATTCACTTGCATTTTCATTTTGTAATAAGTGGAATATTTTTGGTAAAGTTAAGTTGAATGAATAAACCCCAATTAGTTTTATTCTATGAATGAAGAACACGATTTTACATATAGATGGTATATGGTGCGCAAGCAAGTAAAGGAGAAATTTGGTCAGCGACCAGATGTAAACGCGATGCTTTTTTTGATTGGCATGAACGAAGTGGGTGTGGTAAAAGAGGTGTGGGAAAAAGAAGAAAAGCAAGATTTGATGCACGTGGCTATGTGCAAGTTGTTAAGTAGCGAAGGATATTATGTTCTGAAAAGTGTAGATGACGAAGGTTGGCCACACTACGAAACCGTAAAAACCGTTCCTGTGTTAGAGTTGAAAGAACAAGAAGAATTGCTAAAACGCAAAATAGTTGAGTATTTTGAAGCTATGTAAGCGCAATATTTCTACATAAATATCGTATCACATATTGCCTGAAAACTTGATTTGTGTTTATGTGCACACATATTCGTAAGTATTTGTATAACTGAAATGTATTGTATTGAAAAAGATTGAATTGCTGTTGGTACTTGTGATGTTTTGTTCTGTTGCATTTTCGCAACATATTGTTTCGGGCAAAATTTCGGATAAAAAAGATAACTACGCTTTAATGGGCGTGAATGTGGTTGCGCTTAATGGCAGCGATTCGACTTTTGTAAAAGGAGCGCCAACGGATGATAGTGGTGCTTTTGAAATTTCGTTGCCGAACGGAAATTACATACTTAAAGTATCATATACCGGCTATAGAACAAGTTTTATTAAGGTAGATGTTGCTTCGCAAAATGTTCAATTAGGAACTATTGTATTGAGCGAAGACGTGCGCGAGTTATCGAATGTGGTGATAGAACAATTGGCAAAACGTGGTGAGCAAAAAGGCGACACCACCGAGTTTAATGCCAATGCATTTAAAACAAACCCCGATGCCACAACAGAAGACTTGGTGGCTAAAATGCCAGGTGTTACAATTGAAAATGGAACAGTAAAAGCACGTGGTGAAGATGTGAAGCGTGTATTGGTAGATGGTAAGCCATTTTTTGGCAACGACCCAAGCACCGTGCTTAAAAACATGCCTGCCGATGTTGTAGATAAAGTTCAGGTATTTGATAAAGGTAGCGACCAAGCACAGTTTACTGGCTTTAGCGATGGTAACGAAGAACGTACAATCAATATTGTTACTAAACCGGGTACACAAAATGGTGTTTTTGGAAAAGTATATGCAGGCTATGGTTATTTGGATGCTCACCGATATTCTGCCGGTGCAAATGTAAACTGGTTTAATGGCAACAGACGGGTTTCATTTTTAGGTATGAGCAACAATATCAATCAACAAAATTTTGCAATAGAAGATATTCTTGGAGTTTCGGGAAATAGTGGGGGAGGAGGAGGCAGACGGGGCATGATGCCAATGGGTGGGCGTGGCAATCCGGCTATGATGATGAATAGCAGTGCCGGAAATTTTATGGTAGGCCAACAAGGCGGTATATCAACTACGCACGCTTTCGGGTTTAACTATAGCGACCAATGGAGCAACAAAGTAAAGTTTACGGGAAGCTATTTTTTTAATTACACTAACAACATTAATCGCAGTGAAACTGCACGCACATTTTTTTCGCAAAGTGATGTTGCTACTAAGTATGACGAGCAAACAGAATCGCAGAATAAAAATATAAATCATCGAATCAATATGCGTATTGAGTATGCTATAGATTCAAACAACTCGTTGTTTTTTATACCAAAACTTACTGTGCAGCAGAACAATCAGTTAAGCCTTACCCAGGGTGCAAATGCTTTGGCGGATGGCAATGTTTTGAGTGGCGTGTTAAGCGATTATGAATCGAAAAATTTAGGCTTTAATTTTTCGGGAAATGTATTGTATCAACATAAATTCAAAAAAGTAGGACGAACACTTTCGATAGACCTTACTGGAACAACTAATAACAATAATGGTGAGGCCAATTTGCTGTCGTTGAATACTTATACTTCGCCTGTGGATACTGTTTCGCTCGACCAATATACAGAAGCTGTTACTTCCAATTATTCGGTGTCGGGCAATGTGGCATATACGGAGCCGGTGGGGCAATTTGGGCAAATGCAGTTTAACTATGCGCCTTCCTATTCGTGGAACATGAAGGATAAGAGCACTTATGATGCTGATACAGTTTCTGGCGAATACAATGCAATCAACAATCTGCTTTCAAGTAATTTTGATAACAACTATATGAGCCATAAGGTTGGTGCAACCTATCTGCTTCGCGATAAAAGCGATAAGATGAATTTTTCGATTGGTACAAATGTTCAGTATGCATTGCTTACCGGTGTGCAGGAATTTCCTACGCAGTTTACGGTACGGAAAACATTCAACAACTTTTTGCCGAATGCATCATTTCGTTACAAAATTTCTCAATCGCAAAATTTTCGTTTTCACTACAACACATCCACGAGTGCACCGAGCATCAACCAACTTCAAAATGTTATTGACAATGGAAATCCGCTATTGCTAAGCACCGGAAATTCTTCGCTGAAGCAGAGCTATCAACATAGTGCTCGTATGCATTACAGCAATATGAATATGAAAACGATGCACATGTTTTTTACAATGCTTTCGTTTAATTACACACAGAATTACATAGGAAATTCTACATTGATTGCAGTAAAAGATACTTTGCTTTCGGACGGTGTGTTGCTGAATGCAGGAGCGCAATTAAGCAAGCCAGTGAACCTAAGTGGTAGTTTAAATTTGAGAAGTTTTTTTACTTACGGATTGCCTGTAAAGCTGCTTAAGAGTAACTTCAATGCAAATGTTGGTGTTACTTACAGTCGCACCCCAAGTTTGCTGAATGGTAGAGAGAATTTGTCGAACTCGGCAAGTATTTCCGGTGGATTTGTTTTGAGTAGCAACTTTAGCCAAAAAATTGATTTCACCATAATGTATAATGCGAACTATAACATTGTGCGAAATTCGCTACAAAGCCAAAGCAACAATAATTACTTCTTTCATAATGCCGAGGCAAAGTTTAACTGGATGTTTTGGAAAGGATTTGTGTTTAATACTTCTTTAAATAACACACTTTACCGTGGTGTTGGCACTGCATTCAATCAAAATTTCTTTTTATGGAATGCTGCGTTGGGCTATAAATTCCTGAAAGATAAATCGCTTGAAGTGAAGGCAAGTGTGTTTGATATTTTGGGGCAAAACAATAGTGTAAGCCGTACTGTAAATGATGCTTATGTAGAAGATGTGCGCACCGATGTGTTGCAGCGATATGTGATGCTGACGGTTACATACAATCTACGATATTTTAAAAAGAAGGCAGATGGAGATCTGCCGAGGGACTAATTTTTTTGTCAAAGTGGTTAAACCAAACCATTGTCTAATGCAAAGCGCGTTAGCTCGGCATTATTGTTGAGCGAAAGTTTTTCGAGCAAACGTGCGCGATAGGTGCTTATGGTATTCACGCTCAATGAAATTTCTTCTGCCACTTCCGAAACTGTTTTGCCCGATGCCAACATTTGCAATACCTGCATTTCGCGATCCGATAGCGATTCGTGAAGAGCTTTGTCGGTTTTGTCGCTTGCACTATCGGCAAGTCTTTCTGCCAATGCTGTCGAAATATATTTTCGGCCCATTAGTACTTTTTGAATGGCCGATACCAACTCGGCAGTAGCGCTTTCTTTATTTAGAAATCCTGAAGCTCCGGCCTTTAATACGCGTATTGCATATTGTTCCTCGGGGTGCATACTCAGCATTAGTATTGGTGCTTTTATGCCATCAGATCTCAGTTGTTTTAAAATGTCTAATCCATTGCGGCCGGGCATAGAGATGTCAAGAAGAATTACATCCCAAATTTTTTCTTTTACTTTTTCATATACCTCATTGCTATCGGTAGCTTCTGCAATTTCAGCTTCATAAAATTCTTCTCTAATGAGTTGTACTAAACCTTTGCGAACAATAGCATGGTCGTCTGCAATTAAAAATTTGTACATAATTGTGTGTTAAGTGATAGTAATCAATGGGGCTTTAACAGTAATGGTTGTTCCATTTTTTGTGTTACTTGAAAAATCTATTGCTCCTCCAAACATCAACACCCTTTCTTGCATTCCAAGCAAACCAAGTGTGCTTTTGTGCTTTACAGTTTCCAAATCGAAGCCGATACCGTTATCGCTTATTTGCAAAGTTAGCAGGTTATTTTGTACCGAAATAGAAGTTTCTAACGCAGAGGCTTGCGAGTGGCGTGCTACATTTGTTAATGCTTCTTGATAAACCCGAAAAACTCCGGTGGCAACTTTTTTATCAATGGCTACATCCCAGATATCTGATTTGAATTTTGCTTCAATTCCTGCATGTTTTGCAAACTCTTTGTTCTGCCATTCAATAGCTGCAATTAGTCCTAAATCGTCTAAAATTCCGGGGCGCAATTCTGATGCAATTCTGCGAACGGTTTTAACTGTTTCGTCAATCATGCTTATCATGCCATGTAAGCGGCTTTTAGTATCGCTTTCATTTGTATCGCATTTTTTGCTTAACCACGAGGCGTCCATTTTTAAACATGTAAGTTGTTGCCCCAATTCGTCATGTATTTCGCGTGCAATAAAGGTGCGTTCTTCCTCTCTAATGGTTTGTAAGTGGGCAGTAAGTTGCCTTAATGCAGCCTGAGATTTTAGCAACTCATGCTCTGTGTTTTTCAACTTAGTAATATCCATCATTGCGCCCACCATTCTTAGTGGTTTTCCTTGTTCGTTGTAAATCATATATCCACGGTCGAACAGTTGTACTTCGGTGCGATCTGCTTTTAAAAAGCGATATTCATCAGACCAAAAAAAACTTGATTTTTTGATAGCGTCATAAATGCCTTTTAGTACGCGGTCTTTATCTTCCGGATGGATGTGTTGATCCCAAGTTTCGTCAATCTTTTGTATGGTATCTTTGCGCGGGTAGCCAAATGATGTGTAGTAGCTATCGCCCCACGAAATTTCATCTGTTACTAAGTTCCAATCCCAAATTATATCGTTAGTAGCTTTTGCTGCCAGCAAAAAGCGTTCGTTTGAATCGTTTAGTTCCTGTTCGGCTATTTTTCTTTTTGTAATATCGAAGCCTACGCCTATCAGGCATTCTTCGTTTTCAAAGTTTGCCAAGTAGCCTGTAAAAAAGAATGGAATCTTGCGTTTATCTTTTGTGAAAAAATTGGCTTCCACACTATCGGAGCCTGTTGCAAATACATTGGTTATTTTACTTATCAGAAGTTCTTTTTCGCGATCATCAAAAAAATCCAATGGACTCATAGCGCTTATCTCATCGGCAGCGTAGCCAGTAACGATTTCAAGGTTTTTATTCCAATGCAGCAGTTTGTAATCTTTGTTGAATAGATAAAAAATACCCGGCAGACTTTTGATGATGGATTCCGATAACTTTTTTTCGCGTGTTATTTCTTCAGTTATTCTGCGCTGTTCGGTAACATCGCGGTAGTAAACTGTTACGCCATTTGGCGATGGATAAATATGATCTTCAAACCACTTATCTATTTTAGCGTAATAAAATTCAACCATTTGGGGTTGCTGAGTTTTCATTGCTTTCATTAAAGCATCATAAAAGGGTTCTTTTACCACATCGGGGTATTCTTTCCATATATTTTTTCCGATAAGCTTGTTTGGTGCTTGATTGTGCAGCTCTGCTGCTTTGCTATTTATTACTGTGTAATTCCAGTCTTTATCTAACGAAATAATAGAATCGCTTACACGCTCAATTGTATTTCTGTAAGTTTCTTCGCTAAGTGTAAGGGCCTTTGTTTTTTCATCTACTTGGTGTTTTAACTCGTAGGGTTGTTTAGTGATGTACCATGCAAACAATCCGGCTGTTAATGAAAGTGCAAGCCCAAGAAGAGAGAATGGAATTGGCGAGATGAGTGTTTGTGATTGTTTGGGAGAAACATACAGTTTCCAATCGCCTTTTTGAATGTGCACCGCAAGTGAGTTGACTCCTTTAAACAATGTTGCATTTGGTAAGAAAAACTCTTCGACACCAGTTTCGGGATTGATTTTTGACAATTGAAACAGATAGTCGGGATTGTCGGCAGTATCAATTTTTGCTGCACTTATTAAAGTTGAAAGTTTAGTTATGGCAACTGCAAATCCCCAATATTTACCATCAATAAAAATGGGTAACCTGCCAATAACTGCCATTCCGCCTTGTTTTAGTTCTAATGGACCGGCAAAAAACAGTTGTTTGTTTTTAATTGCTTTTAAAGCCTCTTTGTTGCGCATCGAATCTTTGAGAACTTCATAACCAATTACAGATTCATTCTCAAGCAGTGGATATACCTTGGTAATTTTATCACCTTCCACCAATTCTAACACATCCACAAATTGGTTCGACTCTAAAATCTCTTCTGCAACTTTTTCAAAGTCTTCAGGTACTCCATATTCTTTTACAATGAAACTGAGTGTGCTCGTAGCCGTTACACTTTTTATCAATACAGATTGTAACTTTTCTTTTGCAAGATTGGCAATGCTTGTTAGTTCTTTTGCTTTTGAGTTTTTAAACAACAAATATCGCTGATATGAAATGAACTGTGTGAGCATCAATACGCCACAAAACACAAGAATGCCGGCAATTAGCGGCTTGCGCAAAACGGTATGTAATTCTTGTGTGTTCATGCTATCGGTTGTGTTGTAGTGTATCTATAACTAATTTTTTAAAAACTTCTTTACTACCACAATACCATTTTCGAAATGTATATGGCAAAGGTAAAGTCCGCTGGCAATGTTTTGTACATTAACTGTGGAAGCTGATGCATCCCAACTATTGTTGTAGCTTTTGCCTGCGAGGTCTTTGATAGAAATACTTGCAATTTTTTTATTGTTGGAATTTTCAATGCTTATAAAGTTGCTTGTTGGATTTGGATAAATACTTATTGTGTTTAGCTCGTGAAAATCATCAACGATAGAACTTACATTGGGTAGTGAATGTTTTAGAAAGAACTTCCAAATTTCGTGGCTGGCATTAAAATCCATATTAGTAACACTAAGATTGATAATAGCTCCAGGCCAAGTGTGTCCGGCACTGTAAGCTTTGTATAGAACTACTTCGCCCCCCGGAGCGCAGTTGGTGTAATCAAATCTTTCGGCAGTAGAATTATCGGTTAATGAAGTGTTGGGAACATTAGTTTTTGTAGGCGTTGCCGAGCAGCCGTTTTTTGCTACCCAATCTTTTATCAAAGTATCAATAGGCAATGAGGTAAATGTGCCGGCATACGGAACGGTGGCATCTGCAGTGCCGTGAATTTGCATTACAGGCACTGTGCGCCCCGGGTTGCAATTATTGCGTTGCACTATCGTCATGCTGCCTGTTACAGACGCAATAGCAGCAACTTTGTTTGAGAGTTGGCACGCTAAAGAGTATGACAAAAATCCTCCGTTAGACATCCCGGTGCTGAAGATTTTTTTAGAGTCAATGTTGTATTTTGATGTTAATGAATCAATCAACAAACTGATGAAACCTACATCGTCAATAGTGCTTGCTGCAAAGCCAACATTCCAGTATCGGTTATTCACTGTATCGTAAGTGCCATTGGGCAAGCACATAATGAAGTTGGCAGTATCAGCAATTGGTTTGAAGTTGGTGTAAAGTTCTTGTTGCGCATTGTTTGAAGAATAACCATGCAGGTTAAAAACCAATGGCACAGCCTTATTGCCGTTGTATGCCGCTGGAATGTAGAGTCGGTATTCGCGAGTTAAACCACCATGTGTAATTGTTCTATCTAAAGTTTGTTGTGCAATACCAACATTGCATATAAAAGCTATTACTGCGAGTAAACTATACTTCATAAATGAATTTTGTTTTGATAAAAATAAAAAACCCATCCGCAAAATGGAACATCATTTTGCGATACAGCTATAGTAGTTTGGTAGCAGGGTTTTTCGGTCGGTAGTTGGCAAATTTTTCTTTGTACCATTGATAGTGGTGAAGTGCGCGGGTAAGCTCCAAGTAAATATGGCACATTCTACAATTTTGCCAGGATTGTGCAATGCAAGCAAAATATTATCGCTTTTAATGTTGATGAATGCACCTGCTGCAAATACGATTATGCCAGTAATTGCAATTGCTATCCATGCGTAAACTATGTAGTAGTAATGTGCGTGCATCAAAGTTTATTGGTAGCTAATCAAACAAGTTCCTCTGATTCTTCTACGCCAGCATGCAACTCTGCAAGATGGTCAATTTCTACGCGTAAATTACTTACGATAAACTCTTGCCTTTCGGGTGTGTTTTTACCCATGTAGTATTCCAGTAAACCTTTTATTCCTTTATCATCATTTAGTATCACCGGGCTTAAACGAATATCATCGCTGATAAATCGCTCGAACTCTTCGGGCGAAATTTCTCCCAAACCTTTAAAGCGCGTAATCTCGGGTTTGCCACGCAGTTTCTTTGTGGCATCTTGTTTTTCTTGCTCATCGTAGCAATAAAAAGTTTGTTGCTTATCGCGCACTCTAAACAACGGGGTTTCTAAAACTTTTACATGACCGTTGCGCACTAAATCTGGAAAAAATTGGAGAAAAAAAGTAAGTAACAATAGGCGAATGTGCATTCCATCCACATCGGCATCGGTGGCAATTACAATATTGTTATAGCGTAAATCATCAATGGATGCTTCGATATTCAAAGCGTGTTGCAGCAGGTTGAATTCTTCGTTTTCATACACTACTTTTTTAGTTAAGCCATAGCAGTTTAATGGTTTGCCACGCAAGCTGAAAACCGCTTGTGTGTCTGGGTTTCGGCTTTTGGTGATAGAGCCGCTGGCACTATCGCCCTCGGTGATAAACAGCATGGTGTTTATGCGGTCGT
>CAZYXR010000049.1:7420-24187 GCA_964650845.1 uncultured Chitinophagaceae bacterium | reverse complement strand
TTTTGGAAAGTTTGGCACATTTCTAACTAAATCATTTATCTGTTTTTCAACCATATTTGTACTTCTGTTTTGCAATGAATAATTTAAAAGAATTTGACGATTGGTGTTCGCAATTAGCTAAGGATGCAGGGCTTTCTTATCCGCTTGTTTTCAATCATCACTTGCAGCAAATAAAGCATAAATGGGATGTATTTGACGATGAAATTGCAGAGCCAATAAATAGCGTGATGGTGTTGTTGCTTCAGCACAGCCATACTGCGCAGTTGATAGATTTTACAGCATTGATGAGCAACAAAATGGAAGACGGAAAGTTGTTGCTATTGCGATTGAAGATGTATGTGAACTGCGGCATTGCTTACAATATGCAAAACCGTTTGGATGATGCTGAAAAAATGTATCATCAAGCAATGGCTTTGGCACAACCTAAAATTGCCAAGCCCGAGCAAGAAGATTTTAATATTCTCGGCAGTATTCATTATAACTTTGCTCGCCTGGAGGTAAGTAGAGGGAAAAATGTAGATGAACTGTTGAAGTCGGCAATATATTTTTTCTCAAACGGAGGCTACCAACCGGGTTTGGCAAGTGCCTTGAGTTTAAAGGCTGTTTTGTTGCCTGCCGATGCCACACTTGAACGGATTGAATTGTTTTTGAAAGCAGCAGAAATAAATAAAACTGAAGGCTTGATAAATGACTATGCCATGCGCTTAGCCAATGTGGGGGTAGAGTACATCAATGTAGATGAATTTGAAAAAGGATTGGAGTATCTAAACAGAGCTTTGGATATTAACCTTGAAAATGGCAGTGCGCATCATCTTGGCATGAATTATTTTATGCTTGCAGAAACAATGTTGCAAAGAGACGATGCGCAAAGTGCACAAACTTATTGCAAACTTGCCGCTACAGAATTTAATAGGGCAAACATTAAAACTTACGATACAGAAATTGCCAGGCTTCAGGCAGAAGTGGCTCGACTGCAAAGTCAAAACTCCAAGTAATAACTGCGTTGCACTATTGGCAAAGGCAACAGCAATTGTTTAAGTAGAAATAATACGTTTTGCGTGTTGCAAAAACACTCACACTAACTTGTCTTTTAAAAATTTTGCTGTGTAGCTTTCTTTAATTTCAAGCAAGCCTTCGGGTGCACCTTGGTATGAAACATAGCCGCCTTCATCGCCACCCACCGGGCCCAAATCAATCAACCAATCGGCACATTTTATCACGTCCATGTTATGCTCAATTACAATAATGCTATGACCCGATTCGATAAGTTGATTAAATGCTCGCATCAATTTACTGATGTCGTGAAAATGTAAACCAGTAGTAGGTTCATCAAAAATAAACAGCAGCGGATTGGCGCTTGCCCCTCTTTGCAAAAACGAAGCCAGCTTTACACGTTGCGCTTCGCCACCGCTTAGGGTAGAAGACGATTGGCCGAGCTTAACATAGCCCAAACCTACATCCTGCAATGGTTTTAGTTTTTGAAATACATCGCGTTGATCGCTAAAAAAATCCATTGCTTCATCTACGCTCAACTCCAACACTTCAAAAATGCTTTTGCCTTTGTATTGAACCTCCAAAACATCTTCTTTAAATTTTCGGCCGTTGCAGGCTTCACACTTTAAGTGCACATCTGCCAAAAACTGCATTTCTACTACTACTTCACCATCGCCTTTACAAACTTCGCATCTGCCACCTTCCACATTAAATGAAAAAGTTGCCGGCTGGTAACCGCGCATTCTCGAAAGCTGCTGCCGCGAAAACAACTCGCGAATATTATCGTAAGCTTTTACATAAGTTACAGGGTTGCTGCGCGAGCTTCTGCCCAAAGGGTTTTGGTCAATCATTTCAATTCCCGCAATGCGTTTCACATCGCCCGTAAGCTCGCGAAACATGCCGGGCTTTTCGCCTACACCATCAAAGCGTTGCAGCAATGCCGGGTATAATATTTTTTTGATTAAAGTAGTTTTGCCACTTCCGCTTACACCGGTTACTACTGTAAGTGCATGAAGCGGAAAACGGGCATCTACATTTTTTAAATTGTGTTGCGAAGCATTTTTTATCTCAATAAAATTTACCGGCTTTCTACGAATCTTAGGCACTTCAATTTGCAGCTTGCCGTTCAGATACTTTGCTGTTAGCGAATCGCTGTTTGCCATTAAATTTTTTGGTGTGTCGTTGAACACTAATTCTCCACCAAGTATTCCGGCCTCGGGACCCATATCCACAATGTGGTCGCATTGGCGCATGATGTCTTCATCATGTTCTACTACCACAACTGTGTTGCCTAAATCGCGCAGATTTTTTAATACTCGAATCAGGTTTTCGGTATCGTGTTGATGTAACCCAATGCTTGGCTCGTCTAAGATGTATAAAGAAGAAGTAAGATTGCTGCCAATGCTGCGTGTAAGGTTAATGCGTTGAGTTTCGCCACCACTTAAAGTGTTTGAAAGGCGATTGAGTGTAAGATATCCCAAGCCAACTTCCATCATGGTGTTTACGCGGTTGTGAATTTCGGTAAGTATGCGTTCCGATATTTTTTGTTCCTGTTCGGTTAATGTGAAGTTGTTTACAATACCCTGCAAATGCTTGATGGGTGTAAGTAGCAAATCGGCTATACTGTAACCATTTACTTTTACATACAAGGCATCTTTGCGGATGCGCGAGCCACGACAATCGGGGCAACTTGTGCGCCCTCGATAGCGCGAAAGCATTACACGATATTGAATTTTGTAGCTTTTTTCTTCTAAGTATTGAAAGAAGTAAGTTAGACCTTGAAAATATTCATTGCCCGTCCATAGCAGTTGTTTTTCTTCTGCAGTTAAATCGCAGTAGGCACGATGAATAGGAAAGTCGAATAGGATTCCTTTTTTTAATAATGGTTCTACCCATTCGCTCATTTTTTCGCCACGCCATGGCGCTACTACTCCGTCATACACGCTCAATGTTTTGTCGGGAAAAACAAGTTCTTCATCCAAGCCCATCACTGTGCCAAAGCCTTCGCAGGTTTTACAAGCACCATAGGGATTGTTGAAATTGAAAAGGTTGGGTGATGGAAGTTCAAAAGTCATTCCATCGGCTTCAAAACGATCGTTGAACTGCCGCTTTTTATTGTTGCCATATTCTATTACGCATTCACCGTGGCCTTCGTTAAATGCTGTTTGCACCGAATCTGCCACGCGCGATGCAAGGTCTTCATCATTATGCTTTATTGCTAACCTATCTACAACTACTTCTACATATTTTTCCTTGCTTTTTAGAACGCTTTCGTCTTCAAGTGCTTCTTCAATTCGTAGCAAGTTGTTGTTCCATCTTATTCTGGTAAATCCTTTTTGCAACAACAGCTTTAACTCTTCATCTAATTTCTTTTTTGTCTTTGAAATAAAAACTACATACACTTTTTCATCTTCTGGTAAACCGAAAACAAAATTTACTACATCATTTACTTCGTGCTTGCTTACTTCTTCGCCACTTACTGGCGAATAGGTAACACCAATGCGGGCAAAAAGCAAACGCAGGTAGTCGTAAATTTCGGTGAGTGAGCCTACGGTAGAGCGTGTGGTGCGGGTACTAACTTTTTGTTCAATGGCAATGGCAGGGCACAATCCTTTTATGTAATCTACATCGGGTTTATCCATGCGGCTAAGAAACTGCCGCGCATAAGCCGAAAGCGACTCTACATATCTGCGCTGACCCTCGGCATACAGCGTGTCAATAGTTAATGACGATTTGCCGCTGCCACTTACTCCTGTTACCACTATAAGTTTATGCTTTGGCAATTCTACATCTACATTCTTTAGATTGTGAACGCGGGCACCTTTTATAAAAATGTGTTGAAGTCCTTTGGTGTTATCAGCCTTGGTTTTTGAAGTTGCAGCTACTTGCATGAGTTGAAAAGCATTAAATAGCAAAGATAACTTATCTTGCTGTGAGATTGGCTGTCAGATTTTATACCCTTGTATTATTTGGCTCTTTGCTCTGCCTGCGCTGCTTTTTGCATAAATAAATCTGCATTTGCCTTGTCGCCTTTTTGCATATACGAAATGCTGATATTGCGGTAGGCCGAAACGTAGTTTGGGTTTATTGCCAATATTTTGTTCATGGTTTCTATCACATTGTCGAATTGGCCACTTAAACCATACGCTACGCCTAAATCTTCTAAGTAGGTAACTTCGTTTGGACTTAGTTCTGTTGCCTTTTTTAAGTATGGAATTGCTGTGTTTAAATCATTCAAATATCTGCCATATAGTTTACCCATTTGGTGAATTGCCATCGCATTGTCGGGCGATTTTTGCAGGGCATAATCAATGTATGCTTTTGCTGAGTCAATTTTAGAAAGTTGGGCATAGCAATCGCTGATGCGCAATGCAACTTCAATATTGCTTGGTTGCATGGCAAGCATACCATCGAGGTAAGGCAGTGATTTTTGATATTGCTTTTCGCTATACAGTAAGTTGCCTGCATTTTGATAAGCGAGGAATTCGCCACCCTTGCGTAGTTCAAGAATGCGGTTGTAAAAGGGCAATGCGGCATCAATGCTGTTGTAATATTTGAATTGTGCATTGCCCATCAGCAACAATGCATTAAAGTTATCGGGGTAAATGCGCAATGCATTGGTGAGGTAACCAATAGATTCCTGAATCATAGATTTTCGTTTTAGCGAATCGGTTTCGGAATCGCTGGCAGCAAGCAAGTCGCCTCCGGCACTGGTGTTTACTTTTGCGCTGTTGGGCGAGTTTTTTACATCGGTTAAAAACAAGGTCAAGTTATCTTTCCACGCATAGTTTCTGCTGAATGTTTTTGCACTGAAAAGAAACAGCACAGTAGCGGCTAAAAAAGCAGCGGCAGGTGCTTTCAGTTTTTTGGTTTCAAATAGATAGTGGAAGCCCGCAGCCAAAAGCAAACAAAAGCCCAACGATGGCATAAACTGAAAACGCTCGTTCATGATTATACCTACCGAAAACAAAATATTGGAAACAACAGAAAAGGTGATGAAGTAATACAGAATAGCAAATGAGATTACAGTTTTTCTAAGTATTTGATTCAGCGCAATGCCAACCAGCGCAATGGTTATCATAGCTGCCGATATGAATTTTACATTGCTAAAATCTATTAGCGGAATTTGATTGAAATAATAATCGTGGCTAAGTGGATGTGGAAATACAAGTTTGATGTAATACAGCAAAAAGCTGTAAACCGGTGTGGCATATCGCTGTGCAAACGATGCCCCAACAAATGGATTGTTTAGTATTTCTGACGATTCTTGCGCAAGGCTAGATGCAGCGTAGTTGCCGCGCAATAAAAGATACAGCACGGTAGGCACAAGCACAGTGCCCACGCCCATCAAGTAATGTTTAAGCTTTGCATTTAAAAAGAAGTAATACGCAAGTGGAATAACGGCAATAAACGTGATAGAGTTTTCTTTTGAAAGCAACGAAAGGAAAAAACATGCAGCCGCAAAGAGTAATTCAAGTACAGCTTCTTTCTTTACAAAGCGCACTGCAAAAGTCAATGCCGCTATGGCGAACAACATGCTCATGATTTCATCGCGTCCTTTTATGTTGGCTACTGCTTCGGTGTGGATAGGGTGCGCTGCATAAAGCATAGCGCACAAAAAAGGAGTAGTGATGTAAAATGGAGTATCTTTTTTTTGTGGAATAAGCAGTTGGAATAAGTAGAAAATAAGCAGGCAACTTGTGGCAAACAACAACACATTTACTGCATGACTCAGCATTGGATTTAGCCCGAAAAATTCATGCTCAATGGCAAAGGTAGCTACGCTCAAAGGGCGATACCTGCCACCAGCAACAAGACTTTTTTTCTCTTTAAAAAACCCCTCAAAAACATCGTGTGTGAAAATGTCTTTTAAGCCGGCTATACCTTGTGTGGTGTAAATATTTTCTGTTAATACTATTGCATCGTCCGAGGCATATTTGTTCCAGAGGGTATTGGAATAGATAACACAGGTGAATAGAAAAATAATGAGATATGGCAAGCGCGCAGCCAGTTTTGAATGCGTTACTTCAGTTTGGCGAGTAGTGTTTGCAATAACCGTTTCGCTCGTTTTTTTTTCTTTTTTTCTTTTATCGTTCGTACTCATACAGTCAGCTTATATCTTTTGCCGGGTAAACTTACAACCACTCTGTTCATTTCCATTTCTAAAAGTGTTGCCGAAAGTTCGCCCGAATTCAAATTGCATTTGGCAAGCAATATATCAATTCCGTTTTCGCCTTCTTCCAATACATCAAAAATTGCTTGTTCGCTTGCCGTAAGTACCAATTTCAACTGCCGCGTTTTTACCTTGTTTGCTGTGGCTTCACTTTGCCAATTCATTGCCTCTATTACATCTTGTGCGCTGTCAATAATTTGAGCTTTGTATGTTTTAATCAAAAAATTGCAACCTCTCGAAAACCGATCGGTAGTTTTGCCGGGTACTGCAAAAACTTCGCGGTTGTATGAATTTGCAATGTTTGCTGTTATCAACGCGCCACCTTTTACATCGCTTTCTACCACAATTACTGCATCGCTCAAGCCCGAAACTATTCTATTGCGCTGAGGAAAATTGTGTGGTGTAAATGCACATTGCGAAGTGTATTCGGTAAGTAAGCCGCCTTGCTCTACCATTTGTTTTGCAGTGTTGCGATGTTGTGTTGGGTAAATCCTATTTAAGCCATGCGCCAATACGCCAACAGTTTGTAGATTGTTTTCTAAAGCTGCATTGTGTGCATAGATGTCAATGCCATAAGCTAAGCCACTTAACACAAGTACATTGTGCGCAGCCAAATCATTTACTAATTTTTTGGTTGCCTCTTTGCCGTAGTCCGATGCGTTGCGCGTGCCTACAATTGCCACTGTTTTCGGTGCATTCAAATTTGCATTGCCTTTGTAATACAGCATGGGCGGTCCATCATCGCATTCTTTTAACCGATAGGGGTAATTAGAGTCGGTAAAAAATAAGGGTTGGATATGATGCTTGCTGATAAAAGCAATTTCTGTTTCTGCCTGTTTTAGTAATGAACCGTTTTTAATGGCATCTTCAATGACCGATGCGCGTACTTCGCCAACCAAAGGCACTTTTTTAAGTTTAGATGAGCTTGCTTTAAAAACTGCTTCTGCACTACCACAATATGCTATCAAATTTTTAGCCAGTACGCTGCCCACTTCGGGTAAAAGGGTTAATGCAATATTGTAAAGTAATTGGTTGGCGGCATTCATTGGAGCGGTAGCAACGATTTTTTGCGAAGTAAATATTTATACCGATGAATTTATATGTATGGTATTTTGTTATTACTGTTCATATTTTTTTAAACTTGCCACCTAAACAATTTTATAAATGAAGAACAAATTATTCCTTTTAGTGCTGCCGTTGATATTTTTTGCTGCATCGTGCTCAAAGCAGCCTTCGGCTTGTTTTACCGCAAGCAAAACCTCTGTTGATGTAGGTGAGTCTGTAACTTTTTCTAACTGTGCCACCGATGCTTCTTCTTATGAGTGGGATTTTGGTGACGGAGCTAAATCAAACGAAGAGTCTGCATCGCATTCGTGGACAAAGCCCGGAGTTTATGTTGTGCAACTTAAAACACTTTCAAAAGATAAAAAGAAATTAGATAAATATTCTGTTGCTGTAACTGTAAACGGCAACAACCGTTACCTTACCAAGGTAGTTTTGAAAAAGTACGCTGAGAAAAAAAGCGATGGTTCGGTATGGGATACTCCATCGGTTATTCCTGGTGTAACTATCAACCCCGAGGCAGATATTTTTGTTAGAATCAGTTTGGCTGCAGGTGGCTGGAGTTTTAATACTTCTACAAAGAATGATATTAAAAATGCCGATTTGCCTTTTACGTGGAATTTATCGCAGCAAAATTTGTTTATGGCTGCCGATTCTTGGAATGTTGATGTAAGAGACGAAGACAATTTTGGTGCATCATCAGAATCTATGAACTTGTTTTTTGTAGCTAATCCGGCAACTGCGGGTAGCGAAGGCAAAATTGTTTTGACAGACAATGCAAGCTTGTATGAATTAGAAGTGTATTACGAAAACAGATAATTGCAATTGCAATTATTTTTTGGAGCAGGGCTGCAACGAAAGTTGCAGCCCTGCTTGTTTTTGGGTAATTGATATTTCTCATAGAGCAAGCTATTTAAAGTCATAAGTGCTAAGGTTGGTGTGCCTCATTTTTGCTGTATTATTCAAGTAAAATACAGGCAATGAAAAAGAATATTGGAGGTTATGACGGTTTTTTGAGAATGTTGGTAGCAATGGTGTTGTTGTTTGCAGCTATTATGTTTGGTTCGTGGTGGTTGGTGTTGTTTGGTGTGCCATTGGTGGTTACGAATTTTATGATGTATTGCCCCATCTACGACATATTGGGATTGGATTTTAGCGATAAGAAAGCATAGCTTCGGAGCTTGTTGGAAACAGTTAGGATAGTTGAATTTCTAAAATCTTCCTAAGTTTTTTGATGCCGTACAAAGCGGTGTATCTTCGCTGCCCACATGTTTAATTTCGATACGCGCAGCGCAGTTTCTAATCTTATTATCATCAATGTTTTGTTTTTTGTAGTTTCCTACATTAGCGAAGTTGCTTTTGGCATAAACCTAAACAGAACACTCGGCTTATATTACTTCGATTCGCCTTCGTTTATGCCCCTGCAGTTACTTACACACATGTTTATGCATGGTGGATTGCTGCACATTTTTTCCAACATGTACGCGCTTTTTTTGTTTGGCACAATGCTCGAAAGAGTGTGGGGTTCACAGCGTTTTTTAATTTTTTATTTTCTTACAGGTTTTGGTGCCGAGTTACTGCATCTTGGCGTAAACGCTTGGCAAGTTTACAATCATGTGGGCAGCATCTTTGCTACCGATCAGCAGTTGATGACTTTTAGAACGCTGCAAGAAATATATTTTATTCCCACAGTTGGTGCCAGTGGTGCGGTGTTTGGCGTGTTGGCGGCATTTGGTTTGTTGTTTCCTAATACCGAATTGATGTTGATTTTTCCACCAATTCCAATAAAGGCAAAGGTGTTTGTTTCGCTTTACATTATTTGGGAATTGTATCGTGGTATTGCCATGCAGCAAGGCGATAATGTAGCGCATTTTGCGCATCTGGGTGGGGCAATAATGGGTTACTTTATTGTAAGATTATGGAATAGGAGAGGAGATTATTTTTATTAGCAAAGCCTTGTTCGTTGTCTCTAAAATCTCCAATTCGATTGATTAAACTTGTAGAATCAAATTTTGTAACAGTTCATCCGTTTATCTACTTACTTTTTAAAGCATATTCAATTTTATGAAGAAAATAGTGATTTCGTTTGCCGTGGTTTTGTTGTTGTTGGTTGGAGCCGTTGTTGCAGTTCCATTTTTGTTTAAAGACAAAATAAATGCAGCAGTAAAAGCGGCCATCAATGAAAATGTAAATGCCAAAGTTGATTATGGCGATTTTAGTCTTTCGCTTATTCGTTCGTTTCCGAATTTTAGTTTTTCGCTCAACGATTTATCGGTAACCGGGGTAAACGACTTTAAAGGTGATACGCTTACGCATATCAACAACATCAGTTTTACGGTAGATTTAATGAGTGTAATTGAAGGCAAACAATACAAACTAATCAGCCTGGTAGTAGATGAGCCAAATGTATTTGCCAAAGTTAATTACAAAGGCAAAGCCAATTGGGATATTATGAAGCCAAGCCCCGAAACAAAAAAGGAAGAAACAAAATTCAGTGCGCAGCTAAAGAAAATTTTAATCAAAAAGGGTTTGATTACATACAACGATTTGAAAGGCGGTATCGCTGCAAAAATTGTGAATCTTAATTTTGAAGGAAGCGGAGATGTAACTCAGGATTTATATATATTAGAAACGCTTACAGGTGTTGATGCTCTTACTGTAAAAAGTGGCGGTGTTGCGTATTTGAATGATGCAAAATTAAATGCAAAGTTAGATGTAGAAGTAGATAGCAAAAATTCAAAATATACATTTAAGGAGAATGAAATTTCACTAAATGCGCTTGCGCTTGGCTTTGATGGTTTTGTGCAAACTATAAGCGAAACGGTAAATCTTGATGTGAAATTCAAAACTAAACAAGCAGAGTTTAAGAGCATTCTTTCTATGATTCCTGCTGTGTATAAAAAAGATTTCGACAAGGTTAAAACATCAGGAAAGTTAGTTTTAGATGGCTCGATAAAAGGCAAGTATTTAGGCGAAGATTATCCAGCATTCAATCTTAATTTGAAAGTAGATAATGCCATGTTTCAGTATCCTGCATTGCCTACTGCTGTTAGAAATATTCAGATTGCCACAAAGGTAGATAAGCCACAAGGCAAGTTGGATTTGACGGTAATTGATGTTCAAAAATTGCATGCCGACTTGGGCAGCGACCCAATTGATGCACGAGTAAAAGTGCGTACGCCTATTAGCGACCCCAATGTGGATGCAACGGTGAAAGGCTCTTTGAATCTTGCCAATGTTCCCAAGCTTTATCCGCTCGAAGGTGTTAAGACAATTACGGGGTTGTTAGCATTGAATATTGATTTTAAGGGCAGACAAAGCGATATTGATAACAAGCGTTACGAAACTATTAAAGCAAGCGGTAATGCAACAGTTACTAATCTTGTGTATGATGGGGTCGAAACACCCATGCCTGTTAAAGTATCAAACCTTCAGCTTGCATTTAATCCGCGCAATGTTACACTTTCAAATCTTAGTGCGGTATTAGGCAGAAGTGATATTCAAGCTTCCGGAACGTTGGATAATTTTCTTGCTTATGCTTTTGGTAAAGGCGATTTGGTAGGGGTAATAAATTTGAAAAGTAATGTGTTTGATGCCAATCAATTCATTGGTAAAGACGAAAAGCCACAAACAAAGAAAGATACCGTTACAGAATTTTTTCGTGTACCCAAAGCCATTGATTTTACTGCCAATTCTCAGTTTGGTAAAATATTTTATGAAAAGCTGATGCTGAGTAATGTAAGCGGAGTGGTGAAGGTGAAAGATGAAGCACTCAATTTGAACAATTTATTTGCAAACCTGTTGGGTGGTAGCGCAAATATTTCGGCTCGTTACAATACTAAGCAGCAAAATTATCCTGATGTAACATTCAGTTACGACATTAAAAATTTCGATTTTCAAGAAACTTTCAAGTTTGTAGAATTGGCCGATAAAATGGCGCCAATTATGAAACACATTCAAGGAAACTTCAGCAGCGATTTGAAAGGAAGTGGCAAATTGAATCCCGATATGAGTATAGACTTAGCTTCATTAAAGGGCGATGGCAAGGTTGAAATTCCAACTGCGAAGATTGTGAATATGCCAATACTGCAAAAGATTGGGGAGGTAACAAAAATATCCGCATTAAGCAATCCTGAACTCAAAAATGCGTGGACAGTCTTAAAGTTCAAAGATGGTCGAGTGGCGGTAGAGCCTACTAATATTAAGCTGGGGAATTACAATGTAGCATTGCAAGGCACAAACGGCTTCGACCAAAGTATTGATTACGACATTCGCTTTGATGTGCCGCAAAGCGAATTGGGCGCAGCTTCTTCATTAGCTCAAAATATGATTGCAAAAGTGCCTGGCGTGCCATTTAAGATGCCCGATGTTGTAAGTTTTAGTTTGAAGGCAACCGGCACTGCATCTAAGCCACAAATTAAACTTGCAAAAGTAGGTACGGGCGAAGGTAAAAGCGTGGGCGAAACTGTGAAGGAGCAAGTAGTAGAGCAGGTGAAAGAACAAGTTGATGTGTTGAAACAAAATGCACAAGACGAGTTGAATAAACAAAAAGCGGCTGCAGAGCAAAGAGCAAGAGAGGAAGCAGAAAAAGCGAAACAAGAAGCCGAGCGCAAGGCAAAGGAAGCTTTAGATAAAGCAAAGAAAGATGCTGAGCAAAAAGTGAAGGATGTGTTTAAAAAGCCTTGGTAGCGCAATGTTTGCAAGGGTTGTTAATATTGATATTAGTGGTTGTTTTTAGTTGAAATTACTTCAAGGTATAGTTACTTTTTTTATACCAAACTCTACTTTCCAGCTAATTACAGGCACTATGCCCAAATTGCGAATTAGTCTTATCTCTTTTTTTTGAGGGTCGTAAACTTTTTGAGCCACGTTTTTGCGATTGATAATGTTTTGAGTATCGAAGCTCAAAATCCAACTCCAGCGTTTCTTGTTTCTGCGAAAGTATGTTCCAAAATCCATGCGAAAGTACAGCGGCAGTTGTTCTTCGAACAAGCGATTTTCATCGCGTACGGTGTGCCCCTCGGCAATGCTTTTTTCTAAATCTATAGGTGTAACTCTCATGCCGCCACGTAGCAGTGCTTTTGCAGTAATACCTATGATGTTCACCTTTTTCTTGCCAAGTAAAAACTCTTTGCTGCCCAATACATTTAGTACATAATTACCATTGTATGCAGTATTGCGCCACACATTGTCATTTCCTCTATACTTCGAGTTGTAGAAAGAAGTGGTTATTAAAAAGAAATAGCTCTTAGTGAAAAATTTTTCCACTGTCAGTTCTAAGCCATAGTTCATGCCTCGCCCTTTGTTGTTGAGCGGTAGTGTTACAAAGTCATCATTTTCGTTTATAATGGAGAATGCTGCATTCGCGTCTCGCCCCGTAGGTATAGCATATAGATATTGAAAGTATGTTTCGGCATGAATACGAAAATCTTTTAGGAAAGTAAAATCGTATCCCAACACCGAATGAAAAGCCTTGCTCATATCCAACAAGCGGTTGCTGGTTTGATTTGCTGCAGTAATTGCAAGTTCGGTGATGTAAGTAGAAACTGCATCAGTGCGATTGTGTAGGCCAATTCCTGCGCTTATGCTGTGGTTAAATGTTGGTCTCCATTCCACATTCAAGCGGGGTTCTATATTGAATTTTTTGTTCAACAAAAAGTGAGTAAGATGCATGCCACTGCTGATGCTTAGGCTTTCGTTGAAACGATGTTTCCATTGCCAGTATGCTTGAAATAAATGTGTGTTTCCATTGCCTTGCAACGAAGTAAATAGTTGCTGATTTTCAAAATCGAAAACACGGTTTCGCAAGTTGTAAAATGTACCTGCGTAATACAGTCCGGTGCGAATAATATTGCGTGTATCCACCTTTCGGTTCAGCATAAATGAGAAGCGAGTTACCATGTATTCAAACTTCCTGTCTTCTATGGTGGTGGGTTGAAATGTTGTGTTGAAAGTATCGGTAAAGTTAGAGTTGTCGGAGTAGCTAAAACTTACTACACTTTTTATGTAGGTTTTAGTATTTAGCAACAGTAGATGAGTGATGCCCGCTGTGCCCATGTGGTAATGCTGTCCATCCTGCGTTTTATCAATTATACTTTCCCATTTTGTAGTGTCTTTTTTCACCTTTGTGCCCAAGCTGCTTAGCCCGCCAATACCAAATAGGGTGAATGTTCCTGCGCGCTTGGTAGGTGCAGCAATATTGAAACTTAAATCTTGATACTTTGGAGTTATATCACCTCCAATTTCAAAGCCTGTAAGCGCAAATAACTCCAGTGTAGAATATCGGTAGTTTACAAGGTAAGAAGCGTTATGTTTTTTACTGAATGGTCCTTCTAACGCTACCTCGGCTCCTAATATTCCTGCTTGTAAAGTAAACTCATGTTTTTCATTATTGCCTTTGCGCAAACTCATATCCATTACACCGCTCAAAGCATTGCCATACTCGGCTGGAAAAGCACCGCTTAAAAAATCTGTTTTGCCAAGCATGTTGGCGCTCAGCATTGCCACTCCGCCACCGCTGGAGCCCTCGCTACCTGCAAAGTGATTCGGGTTTGGAATTTCAATCCCTTCCATTCGCCACAAAATGCCTCGTGGCGAATTGCCCCGCACTACAATTGCATTGTTTTCATCATTGGCCGAAATCACCCCTGGGAAAGTTTGTACCATTCGTGCCGGGTCATTTACAGTGCCGGCATATCGCTTGGTTTCATCCATAGAAAACGAGCGCGCACTGATGGGGGCAAACTCGTTGTTGGCGCGAGTTTTGTCTTTTTGTGCGGTTATTATCACATCATTTATACTGTTGATGCGTTCTTGCATTTCCACATTCAACATTGTTTCTTTACCCGAGGTTACGGTGATGTTTTGCAGGCTAACTTCATCAAAGCCCATCATCGAAAATTTTAGATAATACCGCCCCGCTCTTAGGCTTTCAAACTTAAAATTGCCATTGGCATCTGTGGTGGTTGCTGTAAATGGTTCTGTATTTTGCAATACAATATTTACACCTTCTAATGGTTGATGCGTGTCCTTATCTGTTACTCTGCCTTTCAATGTTTTGGCATAGTCCTGTGCAGAAACACTGAAACTAAAGAGCAGTAAACAGTAAAGTAAAAAGTGGCGCATTTAATGCAATGATAACTGCAAGATGGTAAAATTATCATCATTGCTTTGCCGTCCTGCATTCAGTTTCAGTATTGCATATAGTATGCCGATGTTTATTTTGAAGGAGGCAGTAGCACACCGTCTATTACATACACAATGCCATTTGCAGCGGGCACAGAAGCTAAAACATTAGCATCATTTATTTTTATTTTACCATCGGCATCTTTCGATACTTTTACATTGTTGCCATTTACCATGCCAATGTTCATGCCATCTTTCAACCACTCTTCTTTTAACGAAGAAGTGGTAACATGGTACTCCAAAATATTCCGCAAGTCATTTTTCTTTTCGGGTTTCAATAAACCTTCAACTGTTCCAGCCGGAAGTTTGTCGAATGCAGCATTGATGGGCGCAAAAACTGTAAATGGTCCGGCATTCGACAGTACATCTACATATTCGGCTGTTTTTAACGCTGTAACTAATGTGGTGTGATCTTTTGACCCAACGGCAACTTTCACCACATCTTTTTGCGATTGATTGTCTTGCACACCACTTTGCCCGCTTGCCGGTATTGAAGCATCGTTTGTGGCTGAATTTTGTTCGGTGTTTGCGTTATTGCATGAAGCAAAGGTTGCTGCAAGCAGCAGCATTAGAAGTGTATTTTTCATATCGTTTATTTTATTGGTGCCAAACGTATTTGTTGCTTATGTTCTTTTGAATGACAAATCTCATTCCTGCTGCTTTTTTTCATCATGTTGAGATGGGTTGTAGAGTAGGATACTTGCATTCTATTATGAAACAATACATCATACTATTGATTGCTGCGTTGGCAATGCAAAGTTGCAACAGCAATCTTAACCAATCATCATCTGCAGCCGAAAGCGAAACTCAGTTTGTTTCGAAGCAGCAAAACGGAAGATGGAGTACAGACTTTGCCACTGCCGAAGAATTAAAAGGTATGCACTACACCATCGAAAATTTCACGCTACTCAACCGGAAAAAGTTTGAGAATCTGCAAGCGTATCAAGAGTTTGGAAATTTGATGCAGATGCACATAGACCGTGTTACTACTCATTGTCAGTTAGATGCAAATTCAAAAAGCATTTTGTGCCGAAAACTTGATAGGGTGAAAACAGAAATAAAAGTATTGCATGGCAATGACATGGAAAAGTCAAAAATCTCTTTACATAATATCAACTCAATCTTTTCTGAGATTGACTCTACATTTTCTTACATGAACTAAAAATTTTCAGACATGGAAACAACAACTTCGAGCAATGTAACTGTTGCAGAATTAGTAGCCAACGATTATCGCACCGCAGAAATTTTTAAGAAACACGGCATCGACTTTTGTTGTGGAGGTAAAAAGACAATCGAGAAGGTTTGCGAAGAAAAAAATATAGACTCCACCAAGTTGTTTGATGAGATTTTTGCTTTGCAAAATCAACCTAAAGACGAGCAGCACAACTTTAATAATTGGGGGCTTGCTTTTTTGGCAGATTATATTGTGAATGTACATCACACATACATCAACAACAGCGTGAATTTAATTACAGAATTTGCTCAAAAAGTAGCACGTGTACATGGCGATCACAATCCAGAAACACGCGATATTGCCAAGTTGTGGGATGATGTGGTTGCTGAGTTGACCGTACACATGAAGAAGGAAGAGCTTCTTTTATTTCCATACATAAAAAACTTAGAACGTTATGTAAAAGGGGATTTAGAAAACTTACCGCAAACACATTTTGGTACGGTGAAAAACCCAATCAGAATGATGGAGCATGAACACGACCTTGCAGGTACTTTAATGAAAACCATTGCTGAATTGAGCAACAACTTTACTCCACCTGCACACGCTTGCAATACCTATCGTGTACTTTATGCCAAGTTGAATGAGTTTCAGAACGATTTGCACCAGCATATACATTTAGAAAACAATATTCTTTTTCCCAAAGCTATTTTGCTTGAAGAATCTACTACTGATGCAAACAATAGTTGCGTGATATAGTAGGTTTTTGGATTTGTATTAGCTGTTCTTTTCCTACTTACAATGCGCCCTTTATCACCGGAAAATGAGTATTGATTTTAATCATAACCGACTTTGATAGCACTCATTTTTTAACACTTTTATGCAATGTTTTTTTGTCCTCGAATTAAAACTAAGAATTATGAAAAAGATAATAATGCTAACCATTGGAACAGCCGCTATTTTGTTAATGAATAGTTGCGGAGGAAATCAAGAAAGTACCACACAAAGCGCAGATGCACCACAAAGTATGGTTGCAGACGAGCCTGAAGATGATGGGCAGGGAATAGGAAAATTTAAGAACGTTACGCTTGCTGCAATTGACGAAAAAATGGCAGAGGAAGGTAAAGTAATTTATGAATCTAAATGCTCTGCTTGCCACAAAACAACCGACCAAAAAGTTGTG
>CAZYXR010000049.1:0-7410 GCA_964650845.1 uncultured Chitinophagaceae bacterium | reverse complement strand
AAGGAATTACAGAACGCAGGCAGCCGGCATGGATATTAAATATGATTACCAATCCGGTTGAAATGACTCAAAAAGACCCTACAGCAAAAGAATTGCTTGCCGAACATCTTACACAAATGACATTTCAGGATGTGAGCGATGAAGACGCAAAAAAAATTCTTGAGTATTTGAGAGTGAATGATGGGGGTGGCGAACAAGCAGCAAAGTAGTTTCTAATTATTACACATATAAAATAGATAAACAATGAAAAACAAGTCAATAAAAAATCTTTTGTTTGCAGTAGTTGGGTTTTCCTTAGTTGGATTTTTAAATAGTTGTAAACCTCCAAAAGCCGATGCGGGTCTTTCTGGCGATGCAGCACAAAAAGTTTATGTTGCTCCCGGCAAAAAAGATGAGTTATATCTTTTCGCATCAGGTGGGTTTAGCGGACAGGTTGGTGTGTATGGGCTACCTTCTGGCAGAATGCTGAAACAAGTGCCTGTGTTTAGTCAAGATGCGGAAACCGGTTGGGGTTTTAGTGAAGAAACAAAACCAATGTTGATGACATCGCATGGGTTCACCCCGTGGGATGATAGCCACCACCCGCAACTTTCGCGCGCAGAGGGGCAAGTGGATGGTCGTTGGTTGTTTATAAATGCAAACAATACACCTCGTATTGCACGTTTAGATTTAGGTGTGTTTAAAACCCGCGAAATTATTGAGTTGCCAAACTGTGGAGGTAATCACGCTTCGCCATTCACTACTCAAAACACCGAGTATGTTGTTGGAGCTTCGCGCTTTTCTGTGCCACACGATAAAGAGGGCGATCATGCTATTGCCGATTATAAAGACAAATTCAAAGGCACTATTTCGTTTGTAAAAGTAGATCCGCAAACCGGTAGAATGAACTTGAATTTTCAGTTGCTTGTTCCTGGTGTCGACTATGATTTATCGCGTGCAGGTAAAGCAGCTTCGCATGGCTGGGTTTTCTTTAGTTGCTACAATAGCGAAAAAGCCCACACGCTTTTAGAAGTTAATGCTTCGCAGCGCGATAAAGATTTTATCATGGCTGTGAATTGGAAAAAAGCCGAAGAATATTTGGCGCAAGGCAAAGGGCAAAAATGGGCAGCCAATTATGCGCACAATGTGTATGATGAAGCCACACATACAGCCACTTCAAACCTTATAAAAGAAGTTACTGTGCTTGATGTGAAGGATTTGCCCGGAGTTTGTTACTTCATTCCTTGTCCAAAATCTCCGCATGGTTGCGATGTGGATCCTACAGGCGAATACATTGCGGCCTCTGGTAAGCTCGCTGCGGTAATTCCGGTTTATTCTTTCAGCAAAATGCAGAAAGCAATTGATGCAAAAAATTTCGATGGCGATTTTGACGGAGTACCTGTGTTGAAGTACGAAGCCGTGTTGGATGGCGAAGTTGAAAAACCAGGATTAGGGCCATTGCATACCGAGTTTGACAATGAAGGTCATGGTTACACATCATTCTTTGTATCGTCAGAAATTGTAAAGTGGGATGTGAAAACAAAACAAGTGCTTGATCGTGTACCTACTTATTATTCAATTGGGCACTTGTGTGTGCCAATGGGCGATAACATAAAACCTTATGGTAAATATGTAATAGCATTGAATAAAATAACCAAAGATCGCTATTTGCCTACCGGTCCTGAATTAACCCAGTCGGCACAGTTGTACTCTATTGATGGGCCGAAAATGCAGTTGTTGCTCGACTTTCCAACAATTGGCGAGCCTCACTATGCACAAGCCTGCCCAGCCGAACTTGTTACTAAGCATGAAGTGAAGTTTTTTAAGTTGGATGAAAACAAACATAAATACGCAGCTAAAAATGAGAAAGAAGCAAAAGTGGTGCGTAATGGCAACGAAGTTCACGTGTATGCTACGGCAATTCGTTCGCACTTTACACCCGATAATATTGAAGGGGTAAAAGTTGGCGATGTAGTTTACTTCCACGTTACCAACCTTGAGCAAGACTGGGATGTTCCTCACGGATTCGCTATTAAAGGTGCAAACAATTCAGAGTTGCTTGTGTTGCCGGGCGAAACCGCAACTTTAAAATGGATTCCAGACAGAGTAGGGGTTTTTCCGATGTATTGCACAGACTTTTGTTCGGCACTGCATCAAGAAATGCAAGGTTATGTGCGCGTTTCTGCTGCGGGCACAAATCCCGAAATTAAATATTCGACAGGCGATTAGCGATTAGTTGACGATAGGGGGGAGCATCTCGCTCCCCTCTTTGTTTTTATTAAGTAAATTGCCTTAGGCAGTAATAATTTTTCAGCTTCAATTGTACCGAAATGAAAAAGCTAAAAATCTATACGCGCATTGTTGTCTTCATCTGCGCGCTTGCAATGATACCCGCCAACTTTGTTCCTGTTTGGCAAATTCAACTCGAAGCTCCTCAATATCCCGAAGGTTTAAAAATGGAAATATGGAGCCATAAACTTGGTGGCGATGTAGAAAAGATAAATGGGCTGAACCACTACATTGGTATGGCACTCATTAAAGAAGAAAATTTCCCCGAGTTTAAAATTATGCCTTGGATTATTTGGGGGTTTGTAATTATTGGCATAGCTGCTGCAGTAATTGGTAGAAGGTTTATGCTCGGCATTTTTGTTTCGGTTTTAGTAATTAGCGGTTGCTGGGGGATGTACGATTTTTGGAAGTGGGAATACGATTACGGACACAACCTTGACCCTACTGCCGCAATTAAAATTCCGGGTATGTCTTATCAGCCGCCCCTCTTTGGTTGGAAACAACTGCTGAATTTTTTAGCGGGTTCTTTTCCGGATGTTGGAGGTTGGTTAATTATCATACCCGCAGCAATTGTAGTAGCCTTTTTAATGTTTGAAATGTTTAGGAAAAAATGAAAAGTGGATTAAAGTTTATTGTTGAAAGAATCAAAATTCTGTTTGAGTTTTTAGTGTCGTTGCGCATAATGAATGTTGCATTTGTTGCTGTGATGTTATTGCTTAGTTCGTGTGAAACTGCTCCGCCCAAAATAAACTTTGGTAAAGACCTTTGCGACCTTTGTAAGATGACAATAATGGACAAAAAATTTGGTGCGCTTGCCATGAACAACAAAGGCAAAACAGTGAAGTTCGACTCTGGTGAGTGCATGGTCAATTATCTTGTTATTGATGGAAAAATTGATGTCGAGAAATTTCTCATTATCAATTACACCGTTCCAGAGGAATTGATAGATGCTACCAATGCTTATTTCTTGCAGGGAGGCGAAGTAAGAAGCCCCATGGGTGGTCAGCTTGCGGCATTTGGTAGTAAAGAAGAAGCCATGAAATTTCAAAAAGAATTGAATGCAAATTTACTTACATGGAACCAAGTGAAGGAACTTGATTTTTAATAAAAACCGCGATGTTTTTCTATCACCAAAAACAAGTTTAGGTTGAAACAAGTTAGTGTCTTTTTGTTTTGCTGTGTGTTGGCGTCTTATTCCTTTTCGCGAACACATTTGCTGTCCGCAAGCTCAAAATCTTTCAGCAATATTTTGGCCGAAGCAAGTGCCGGAGATACTATTGTGATTGAGAAAGGCACATTCGTTTGCATTAACGAAACTATTGCCAAGCCACTCACCATAATTGGCAAAAATTATCCCGTACTCGATGGGCAACAGCAAGATGAAGTATTGATTGTGCAAAGCAACGATGTGAAAATATTGGGTATAGAAATTAGAAACAGCAAGCGCGGAAGTATGAAAGACTACGCAGGTTTGCGTGTTTTTAAATCGCAGAATGTGCATATAGAAAATTGCATATTGAACAATGTTTTTTTTGGCATTTATCTCAGCGATTCAAAAAAAATTCATGTAAAAAACTGTAAGAGCAAAGGCGCCAATTATGGAAAAAGCGATACAGGAAATGGTATTCATCTTTGGAAGTGCGACAGTGTAAGAATTGAGGATAATAGCTTAGAAGGGCATCGCGATGGTATTTATTTAGAGTTTGCAAAACACTGTTTCATTCAAAACAATTTTTGCGAAAAAAATTTCCGATACGGTTTGCATTTTATGTTTAGCGATAACGATACTTACATCAATAATGTTTTTACAAATAACGGCACTGGCGTTGCAGTAATGTATAGCAAGGGTGTTCACATGTTCAACAATAAATTTGAAAATAATTGGGGCGATGCCAGCTATGGTCTTTTGCTTAAAGACATGAATAATGGCATCATTAGTGGTAATGATTTTAGAAATAATACTGTAGGCTTAACCATGGAAGGTGGCACCAATATGCGTTTCGAAAACAACAATTTTTTGAACAATGGTTATGCCATGAAAGTAATGGCAAACTGCCGCCTCGATACGTTTGTTAGAAACAATTTTTCGGGCAATACATTCGATGCTTCCACTAATGGTGAGTTGAAAGAGAACCTTTTTGCAAACAACTATTGGGATAAATATGAAGGGTATGATTTGAACCGCGATGCTGTGGGCGATGTGCCATATCGGCCGGTGAGTTTATATTCGGTGTTGGTAGAGCAAATGCCCTACGCAGTGATGTTGATGCGCAGTTTTACAGTTGATTTGTTGAATAGGGTAGAAAAAAGTATTCCCAGTTTAGTGCCTAATACTTTTGCCGATGAGCAACCGCTGATGAAAGCAACATGGATAAAATAGTAATTGAAGCAAGTAAATACGCTGAACAAAACCAACAGAGTTACTCAAAAATGATTCGTACAGAAAATATAGAAAAACATTTTGGGAAATTGCATGTGCTGAAAGGTGTAAATACATCATTTACTGCTGGTGAAGTAGTAAGTGTAATTGGCCCAAATGGTTCGGGTAAAACTACGCTCATTAAAATAATACTGGGTATGGTAGTAGCCGATAAGGGGAAGGTTTTTTTTGATGATAAGGATGTGAAGAAAGATTTTTCTTATCGCCACCACATTGGCTACATGCCGCAAATTGGTCACTACCCCGAAAATATGCAGATTGGACAGTTGTTTTCGATGATGAAAGATATTCGTAAAGCGGCTTCGCACTTAGACGAAGAACTGCTCAATGAGTACAAACTTGCATCTATGTTTGATAAGCCAATGCGTACGCTTTCGGGTGGCACTACGCAAAAGGTAAGCGCTGCTTTAGCTTTTCTTTTCAATCCAAAAGTTTTAATACTCGATGAGCCAACTGCGGGGCTCGACCCACTGGCTTCAGAAATTTTAAAAGCAAAAATTTTAAAGGCAAAGAGCGATGGAAAACTTGTAATTATTACTTCTCACATCATGAGCGAAGTAGAAGAAATGGCCGATAAAATCATGTACCTATTTGAAGGAAAAATCAATTTCTATAAAACAATTGCTGAGTTAAAGAACGAAACCGGAGAAGAAAAATTGGGGAAAGCAATTGCTAAAATAATGATACAACAAGCGCATGTTTAAGATTAGCAAATACATAGTTTACGATATACTTCGCAGCAGGGTGCTAATTGCATATACGTTGTTTCTGTTTGTTGTATCGTTTGCGCTATTTTACTTCGAAGCCGATAGTGCAAAAAGTATAGTGAGTTTATTAAGTGTAATGCTGATAATAGTTCCGCTCATCAGCATTATATTTTCTACTACGTATTTTTACAACTCTTACGAGTTTATAGAAATGTTGGTGGCACAACCTTTGTCGCGCAATACAATTTTGCTTGGTGAGTTTGTGGGAGTGTCGTTTTCTATGATTGCCGCATTTATGATTGGCATTGGTATTCCGGTGTTGATGAATGCTGCCACTTCAACAGGGTTTGTTTTGCTATTGTCGGGCATTGTACTCACCTTGTCTTTTGTGTCTATTGCATTTCTTGCTTCGGTAGTAATGCGCGACAAAGCTAAGGGCGTTGGTTTATCGCTTATGTTGTGGTTTTATTTTGCGGTTATCTACGATGCCATTGTGCTTGCAATTCTTTTTTCGTTTAGCGATTATCCTTTAGATAAAGCTGTAATCGGGCTTACTGCTCTTAACCCAATTGATATAGCGCGCATTATGGTTTTAATGAAGCTTGATATTAGTGCGCTGATGGGTTTTACCGGTGCTGTTTACAAACAGTTTTTTGGTAGCGGCTTTGGGCTGGCTTACACTTCTGCGGTAATGTTGGTATGGATTGTTGTGCCGCTTTTGTTCACAATAAAAGTTTTTAAAAAGAAAAATCTTTAATGAGCAATGATTTTCAAAATTGAATGCGCTTCAGAAACAGATTGGAACAAAATTCCTGATTTGATTAAACAATTCGATTTAGATACCGCAGATTTAAAACAAGAACAATTTGTTGTTTGTAAAAGCAGTGGTGTGCTGTGTGGTTTTGGTAGAATAAGAAACTTTGATGATTTTGATTTATTCAGTTCATTATGTGTTTTACCCGAGTATAGAAATCATAAGGCAGCATCATTGATTATTAATGAGTTGTTACTAAGGGCAAAGCAAGATGTTTATTTTGTTACAGCGATGCCCGCATTTTTTCGCAAAAAGGGATTTGAAGAAATACAACATGTTCCCGCTCCACTAAAAGCTATTGCAGAAAAATGTGCTTTATCTTGCGCTTGCACACCTTCGGTAATGCGTTACCGAAAAGCTGCTATGCAGAGAGGTTAAAGATTTGATGTTGTTCAGGAATTTCAATTTCGCAAAAGCCTTTTTTTGCCAACTTACTTCTGAAAATTTGTTGCACATCGTACTCGCCATGCACTAAAAATAATTTTTTCACAGCCTTAGGATTTTGGCAAGCAATAAACTGGCACAAATCTTCGTAATCGCCATGTGCACTCATGCTGCGCATTACTTGAATTTCGGCTTTCACTTCATACGGCATACCAAAAATGGTTACATCGCGATAGTTGCGCATCAGTTTGCCGCCAAGCGAACGCGGCTCGCAATAGCCAATAATGAGTATTGTATTGCGGCTGTTACTAATTACATTTTTTATATGGTGTTTTACGCGCCCGGCATCTGCCATTCCCGAGGCTGAAATAATTACGCAAGGGTCTTTGCGCATGTTTATTGCTTTCGACTCTTCAACATTTTGCGTATAGTGCAAGCGCTTAAAGCCAAATGGGTCTTTATCGCGCTTTAAATATGCTTGAAACTTCTCGTTAAGTTCATCTTGATGATTCTTCATTACATCGGTTGCCTTTACCGAAAGTGGTGAATCAACAAAGAAATCTATATCGGGAAGTGCTTTTGAAATTTCGAGACGATTGAGTGCATAAATCAACTCTTGCGTGCGCCCCACACTAAAAGCAGGAATCACAAGTTTGCCTTTTTTGTTTACGCAGGTTTCAATAATTACATCCAACAGCTTCTTGTCTTTTACTGTTGCATCTTCGTGCAATGAATCGCCATAAGTTGATTCTAAAATCAGGTAGTCGGCCTGCGGGAAAGTTTCGGGCGAACGAAGC
>CAZYXR010000048.1:391-24840 GCA_964650845.1 uncultured Chitinophagaceae bacterium | reverse complement strand
CTTGAGCACCAGTAGCACCTGTTGGGCCATTTCCGCCACCAGCTTGACACAACGAAACCCAAATGCTCGTTACACTATTATAAAAGAAAATGCACTGCACATCCGTATCATAAACCATCAACCCATTTGCAGGAGTTGAAATGGCTGTTCTTTGCGCTGTGGTTACACGGGGAATCAAAAATCCTTTATCGGTAGCACTTAAATCTAAGATAGACGAAGGGGCAGGATTGGGTGTGCCTATACCAACATTGTTTTGTGCGAAAACTAAAGAAAACGATAATGATACGGTTAAGGCGAGTATAAATTTCTTCATGCAAAAAGTATAATAAACATAATTTCTTTCAACAAAATACGGGGAACTTCAACATCACTTTCTATTGCACCAAGTGGATTTTACTTTCTTAAAGAGGTAGCAACTGAACTTTTGGTTGTCATACTTTAAGATTTTCAAAAGTAATTTTTTAGCAATACAATCAAAATGTATTTTCTTCAAGTTCAAAACCTTGCTTAATTTCCACAACTCCATTTCTACATATACAATAATTGTTACTTACTTCTTTGTTATTGATTCTCAACAAAGCAGAATACACCAAAGTCATTTTTTAAAAACCTTGAGGTGCAAACAATAGAAATGTGTAAAATGTCTTTGTTAGAAAATTCCATTTTTCGAGCAAAGCCTGCTTCTTTGCCAAATGGCAAAAACAAAACAGCAAAAACAAAACCCACCCAAAGCCACTCCAAAGCAATCAAACAACAAATCGTTTGAAATGATGCTTGGGTTGATGGTTGCGACTGTGGCTTTTGTATTGTATTTCAACACTCTGAACCACGGGTTTGCGTTGGACGATTTTAGTGTGATTCGCGAAAACAATGTGGTAATGCAAGGCAGTAGTGCCATACCAACTATTTTTAAAACTTCTTATCGCTATGGCTATCTGAATTTAGAAGACGGTTTATATCGCCCGTTGTCGCTGGCAATGTTTGCAACCGAATGGGAAATTTCGCCCGACAATCCATCTATGCATCATTGGGTGAATGTACTTTTGTATGCATTAACCGCATTCTTACTTTTTAGTGTTTTACGCAAGTTACTTTCAGCTTACACCATTGCCATTCCTTTGCTTGCCACCTTGCTTTTTGTAGTGCATCCGGTGCATACAGAAGTAGTAGCAAACATCAAAAGCCGCGATGAAATTCTTTCGTTGCTGTTTACACTTTGCTCACTCACTTTTTTATTAAAGGCAACAGACAAGCAAAACAAACTTCAAAGTTTTCCGGCAATTGAGATTGCATTATCTGCATTGTTCTTTTTCATCGGTTTACTGAGCAAGGAATCGGGCATTACAATGCTTGCGGGGTTTCCACTTTTACTTTGGGGCTTTAAAAATGTATCGTTAAAAAGAGCAGCGTTGCTCGTGTTGCCACACCTTGCAGCTACATTCATATTTTTGATAATCAGATATAATGTATTGGGCGGAAAACTTACCGATACTTCATTAACGGTTTTAGATAATTTCATTATTCAATCGCCCGATTTTTTTACACAGTTTGCAACCGCAGTGAAGGTGCTTGGCTTATATCTAAAATTATTTGTATTGCCACACCCTTTGCTTTACGATTATTCTTATAACAAAATTCCTGCGGCATCATTTTCTGATGTTGTATTTCTTCTATCGTTTGCTGCTCACGCGGCAGCCGGAGTGTATGCTTTAGTAAAAATTAAAGACAAAAATTTCTTTGCCATTTGCATATTTTTTTACCTTATCAGCATTTCACTTTTCAGCAATGTGTTTTTAAAAATTGGCGTGGGCATGGCCGAGCGTTTACTATACTTCCCATCGCTTGCCATTTGTTTGATGGCGGCTTATGGCCTAACTAAAATTTTCAAAGAAAATGTTTCAAGTGCCAATATTTCAAGCCTATCGGGTTTATTTTCGGCAAACAAGGTTTCATTGATTGTATGTTGCATTATCGCTTTCTTGTTTAGCATTAAAACCATTGCGCGCAACCCTGCTTGGAAAGACAATTTCACACTTTATTCCACCGATTTGGAACGCTTAAAAGAAAGCACTCGCGCACACTATTATCTTGGAAATGAAATAATAAAAAACACAGCTCCAAACGAAAAAAACGAAGTAAAACGCAAGCAGCTTTTTGAACAAGGAATTGCATTATTAAAAGAATCGTTGCGCATTTATCCCTCGTACAGCGAGGCTCTGTCGCAGCTATCGGTTGGTTACTACAAAATTGCCGATTATCCCAATGCTGTAGTCTATTCAAAGAAGGCTTTAGAGCATAATCCAAACGACATTATCACGCTCAATAATCTTGGCAGCTCATTGTTTCAAACCGGAAAACCAGAAGAAGCGTTAAAGCTATATGAGAGAGTGGTAAAACTAAATCCAAGATATGAAGACGGATGGATGAATTTGGGCAGCATTAACGGCATGGCTAAACGCTTTGATGAAGCCATTAAAAACTTCAACACTGTGCTTTCTATCAATCCAAACAATGCCCGTGCACATTATTATTTAGGCATTACCTACCGCACTTTGGGCAACGAAGCCACCGCAAACCAGCATTTGCAAAGAGCAAAGCAATTAGACCCTACACTACAATAAAAATATATGCTGAAAATTGGAATTACAGGAGGAATAGGCAGTGGTAAAACAACCGCTTGTCAGTTGTTTGAAAAACTTGGAGTGCCTGTGTATTATGCCGATAAGCGCGCAAAAGAATTGATGGAAGATGACACAAAACTGCGGTCAGAAATTACCGCAACATTTGGAGCAGCGTCTTATCAAGCAGATGGTTCATTAAATAGAGTTTACCTTGCAGGAGTGGTATTTAACAACGAAGAAAAGTTAGCTGTATTAAATGCGCTGGTTCACCCGGCAGTGGCGGCAGACAGCGATTCGTGGAATGATATTTTAGCACGAAACAACTACAGCTATTCATTGCGCGAGGCTGCACTTTTAGTAGAAACAGGAAGCTACAAATTGCTAGACAAATTGATTGTTGTTACTGCACCCGAAACTGAAAGAATAAAACGCGTAATGGCGCGCGATGGCGCAACAGAGGCGCAAGTGCGCGCAAGAATCAATGCTCAGATTCCAGAAGCCGAGAAAGCAAAACTTGCCGATTATGTGATATCAAACAATGACTTGATGAGCCTTGCACAACAAGTAAAAGATATTCACGAAAAGATTATGACATTAACGGCAAGCAAATAGCTTGTTGCCAAGATTTGCTTTTACAGACCGAAAAAATTTAAAGCCCAAAGTGTTACTGCACCCATAAAAGCCGATGCAGGAATAGTGATTACCCAAGCAAACATAATGTTGCCTGCCACACCCCATCGCACTGCACTTAGGCGTTTGGTCATACCTGTACCCATAATTGCACCGGTTATAGTATGTGTAGTGCTTACCGGAATGTGTAATCCAGTAACCCCAAAAAGTGTGATAGCACCAGCGGTTTCGGCACAGAACCCTTCAAATGGCTTGAGTTTTGCAAGTTTTTGACCCATAGTTTTTACAATGCGCCAACCGCCAAACAAAGTGCCCAAACCCATTGCTGTGTAACAAGCCAATGCTACCCAACTTGGCAAAGTATCGCCCGGATGCACAATGCCATGAACAGCCAACGCAGCCCAGATAATGCCCATTGTTTTTTGCGCATCGTTGCCACCATGCCCCAACGAAAACAAAGCACTTGATACCAATTGCAATCTTCTGAAATACTTATCAACCCTTGCAGCGGGAAGATTTTTGGTAAGATTTAAAACCAAAATGGAAATGATGTACGAAGCCAACATACCAATTAGCGGAGCAAGCGGAATAAAAAGCAAGGTGGTTGAAAGTTTATCCATGTTGATGGCATCAACACCAGCCTTAGCAAAGGCCGCCCCCGTAAAACCACCCAACAAAGCATGAGAGGAAGAAGAAGGAATGCCCCACCACCAAGTAAGCAAATTCCAAATTATAGCTCCTATCAACCCGCCAAACAACACAGCTTCGGTAACCACATCTGCACGCACCATTTTTTTAATAGTATCGGCAACACCATGATCGGTAAAAAAGAAGAATGCAAGAAAATTGAAAAAAGCAGCCCAAGCAACTGCCTGAAATGGCGTTAATACTCTTGTAGATACAACAGTTGCAATTGAATTTGCCGAGTCGTGAAAGCCATTGATAAAATCAAAGAGAATCGCAATACTGACAATGATGATTAGAAAAGTCATTGCTTAATTTATGAGTTCTTCACTAAAATAGTTTCAATCACGTTAGCAACATCTTCGCACTTGTCGGTAGCAGTTTCGAGCGTTGCAAGAATATCTTGATACATGATAATTTTTTTGGCATCGGCTTCGCGCTCAAACAAATCGCCAATTGCTGTGTGGTAAACATCATCTGCATGATTCTCTAAACTGTTTACACGAACACAAGCTTCTTTTATTCGCACAATATTATCCATACTGCGCAAATCGTAAATTGCAACATTGATTTCGTTGGCCGATTTCTCAATAATTTCTGCCAGTTTACGAATTGGCTCGGTCATTTCTTCTAAACGATACAACTGAATACGCTTTGCTGCACCGTAAACAAAATCAGCAACATCATCTAACGAAGTAGCGAGATAATGAATATCTTCTCTATCGAATGGAGTGATGAAATTTGTAGAAAGCTCTGTAAGAATTTCGTGAGTAACATTATCGCCAACATGTTCCAAATCATAAATCTTCTTCATCAATTCTTGTCTTTTTTCGGGCGAGTGCGAGTTCACGAACTCGCTAAGCGCTTTTGAAATTTCAACTAAATTGGCAGAACCTTTGGCAAAAAGGGCGAAGAATTTTTTGTCTTTCGGAACAAAGAATGTAAGTACTTTATCTATCCACATAAACTTTGAATGTTAATTGTGTTCAATTTTGTCGCGCAATAGTAGCACTATCAATGTTAAGAAATTATTAAGTTTAAAAAGTAAGAAAATAACTTCTGACCCTACTTACCTTCTTTGCGCTTTGCCTCCGTCCACCATTCATCCATTTCGGTCAATGTCATACTGTTCAACTCTCTACCTTCGGCCAAAGCCTTCTCTTCCATGTACTGAAAGCGGTGAATAAACTTAGCATTGGTTTTTTCTAAAGCAGCCTCGGGGTTTATGCCAATAAATCTGGCGTAGTTTACTAATGAAAAAAGCACATCGCCAAACTCCTTTTCTATCTCCACATTATCATTTCTATCTACTACCTCTTTCAGCTCTTCCACTTCTTCTTTTACTTTCTCCCAAACTTGTGTTTTGTTTTCCCAATCGAACCCAACCATGCGCGCCTTATCTTGTATCCGCTGCGCTTTTGGCAATGCAGGCAGCGACTTTGGCACACCTTGCAATACACTTTTTTTCCCTTCCTTCAACTTCAACTTTTCCCAGTTCGCTTTTACTTCATCTTCATTCTGCACTTTCACATCTCCATAAATATGCGGATGTCTATGAATCAATTTTTCGCACAGCGAATTGATAACATCTGCCACATTAAACGCGCCATTTTCCTCCCCTATTTTCGAATAAAAAACAATATGTAAAAGAATATCGCCCAATTCCTCTTTCACATCTTTCATATTGTTGGCGGCTATTGCTTCGTGCAATTCGTACACCTCTTCAATTGTAAGCGGTCGCAGGGTTTCCATAGTTTGTTTTTTATCCCATGGGCATTGCTCACGCAGCTCGTTCATAATTTTCAATATACGTTCAAATGCTTTCAGTTTTTCATTCATGTTTTTTGTTCTCTTTGCTGCGCAAAATACTTTCTATGAAGAAGATTATCGAATGTGTGCCAAACTTTAGTGAAGGACGCAATGCAAACATTATAAAACAAATTACCGATGCCATTGAAAATGTAGATGGCGCAAAACTGCTTCATGTAGATATGGGTGCGGCTACAAACCGCACGGTTGTTACTTTTGCAGGCGATGAAAACGCTATTGTAGAAGCAGCATTTCAAGCAATAAAAAAAGCGACCGAACTAATTGATATGCGCCACCATCATGGCGAGCATCCGCGCTCGGGCGCAACAGATGTGTGTCCATTTATACCAATAGCCAATGCAACTATCGAGGATTGTATTGCTTGCGCAAAAAAATTGGGCAAGCGCGTAGCCGAAGAACTAAGTATTCCTGTTTATCTATATGAATATGCAGCTACGGCCACGCATCGCAGTAATCTTGCGCACGTACGAGCCGGAGAATATGAAGGTATAAAAGACAAGATAAAGCTACCCGAATGGCAACCCGATTTCGGCAATGCTGTTTTTAATGAACGCAGCGGCAATCTTATTACAGGAGCTCGCAATATTTTAATTGCCTACAACGCAAATTTGAATACCACCTCTGTTCGCAGAGCCAATTCAGTAGCCTTCGACATCCGCGAACAAGGTCGTAAAATAAAAGATGAAAACGGCTCAGAAACACAACAACCCGGTTGGTGCAAATCGGTAAAAGCCATTGGTTGGTATATCGAAGAATACGGACTGGCACAAGTTTCAATGAATCTTACAAATATTAACGACACTCCCATTCACATTGCCTTTGATGCCTGCGTAAAAAGTGCATATCAACGAGGTATGCGCATTACAGGCTCTGAACTAATCGGCTTGATTCCCTTGCAATCTTTACTGTATGCAGGTAAGTATTTTTTAGAAAAACAACAACGCAGCACAGGCGTAGGCGATGAAGAACTGATTCGCATTGCAATAAAAAGTATGGGCTTAGATGAGTTAGCACCATTTGAGCCACACAAGCGCATCATTGAATATGTGCTTGAAGATGAAATGTCGCAATCGCTTGTAAACAAAACTCTTACCGCCTTTGCCAACCAAACGGCAAGCGAAAGCCCTGCACCCGGTGGCGGGTCGGTAGCGGCATACGTGGGTGCACTTGGCGTAAGCCTTGGCGCAATGGTTGCCAATCTTTCATCGCACAAAAAAGGCTGGGACAACCGTTGGCAAGAGTTTAGCCATTGGGCGCAAAAAGGGCAAGAAATAAAATCGGCACTACTAAAACTGGTAGATGAAGACACCCAAGCATTCAATGCAATAATGAATGCTTTTGGACTGCCAAAAAACACAGATGAGGAAAAAAATATGCGCACCGCAGCAATACAAGCTGCAACAAAACATGCCACCGAAATTCCATTTCGAGTAATGGAATTGGCGCATCAATCATTTGATGTTATTGAAGCAATGGCAAAAGAAGGTAATCCAAATTCGATAAGCGATGCAGGTGTAGGAGCACTTTGTTCGCGCACAGCTGTATATGGCGCATACTTGAATGTGCTCATCAATGCCGGTAGCTTAAAAGACGAAAACTTTAAGCATGCAATTACAGCAAAAGCAGAACAAATACTAATCAACTCGCTTGAAAAAGAACAAAAGATTCTTGAGTTGGTAAAAGCCAAAATATAAGTTCTGTTTCGTTACTGCATTTCCCATCTATGGAGCGCTAACAAAAGCTGGCAATTCGGTTAACATCAAGCCGCCTTGTTGTGTATCAAAACAAAAATTTTCGGTTCCATTGCTTACCCACAAAAATGGAACATTCAATTTTTGGTTGTATTGCAGAATTTGCATCAATACATCGTTATTCAAAGGCACGTCATGAGCCTTACACTCTACTAATAGAAAAGGTTTTGCATCGCGGTTATAAGCCACCACATCGCAACGTTTACGCAAACCATTTAATAGAATTTGCTTTTCAACAGCAAGCAATGGCTTCGGGTATTTTTTTTCAATAATAAGATAATGAATAACATGTTGCCGCACCCATTCTTCGGGCGTAAGCACAACAAACTTACCACGTACTACATCAAAAATATGATGTGTATCGTTCACTACTTTTTGTTTGAAATTATAGTTGCCAAAAACAACATTTGTCATGGAGTGCAAAAAAAATTACTTCTGAATTAAAAATCTATCTGTTTAAAATATTCGATGTCGAAAACAATAAACTACTTCACCAACTTTAGTAAAGTCTGCGATTTTAGTTTGGTTTCTTCCCATTCTTTCTCGCTATCGCTGGCTTCGGTAATGCCACAACCTACATGCAGCAAAACATTTTTATTCTGAACTTCCATACAACGTAGGTTTACAAATAAATCAATCTTGTCATTCAAATTCACAGGCCCCAGAAACCCTGAGTAATATGCTCGATTTTGTTTTTCGTGCAGCAAGATAAATTCTATTGCACCTTGCTTGGGCAGGCCACCAACGGCAGGTGTAGGATGCAATGCTTCAACCAATTCAGTCCAATAAAAATGAGGTATATTTTCTATGATAAATGTTGTGCGAAGGTGCATAATATTGCCCGCAGCAACGGTCTCTGGCCCTATCAGCGTCAGTTTTACCTGCGGATGTTTCTGAACAATTTCTTTGATGTAATTGCTTACAATTTCCTGCTCGCGTTTTTCCTTTTCGCCCCAATTCACCTTGCCTTTTTTCTTGCCGTTTGTTGTTTGCGTTCCGGCAAGCGAATAGGTATTAAAAACGCCTTTTTCAAACCCAAGCAAAAGCTCGGGCGAAGCGCCAACCCAAGTGCCCATGCCCGGTAAAAAAACACAACTCACAAAACTCCATTCATACTGACCACACACTTTTTTAAAAAACTTTACCGGATGAAAACCCTCGGGTTTCTCAACCTTAACTGTACGAGCTGTTACAATTTTTTCAAAGTGCTCTTTTTTTATCTTCCTTTTCGCCCTTTCTACATAAAGCCTAAAAGCTTTTTTCGACATCACGCGCACTTTCCTTTTCACCGAATAACTCACTTCTCCTTGCGAATTTTCATTCCAATCAACATCTTGTACCTTGCCAAAAAGGTCAGGTTTTATAAATATCAATGGTGTGTTTTCATCGGGCTGAAACGGAGCCACCACAAAGCCTTCTTCGCTTAATATTTCACTGAAACTCGTAATTACATTCAACTTGGTAGAAAATTGCGCAACTACATAAACAGATTCTTGTTGAGGCAACCTGTAAAAAGCGAAAGGAAAGCCATTTGCCACACAATAATTAAAGATAGAAGTAAGTTTTGCCGACTGGTTTTGCACGCCACTAATTGAACTATAAATGGCAGTATTTCAAAACAAACAGTAACGATTACTTATAAAAAAGTACTAAACTCAATTACATGGCACATACTGCCAATGTAAATTCTGCTGTTTACCGAACAAAAAAAGGGCTGTTTCGTTAGAAACAGCCCTTTTAGGAAATAGGTTCTAATAATATTAAGCAGCTTTTTCGGCAACTACGCTACGCTTCTCTTGAATACGAGATGCTTTACCTTTACGGTCGCGTTGGTAGAATAATTTTGCTCTGCGCACTTTACCCGATTTATTAACTGTGATACTATCTACAAATGGCGAGTAAAGCGGAAAAACACGCTCCACACCCACACCGTTCGATAATTTACGAACTGTGAAAGATTTGGTTGTGCCTTCGCCACGCACTTGAATCACATCACCGCGAAACTCCTGAATACGCTCTTTTGCGCCCTCAGTAATTTTGTACGAAACAGTAATGTTATCGCCAGCTTTAAACTCCGGATGTTTCTTTGCTTCAGCAAAAAATGTGTCGGCAACGTCTTTCAATATCGGATTCATAAAATATTAGTTTTTGTCTTTATCCTTCAAAAAAGGAGCGCAAATATAGCATTTTCATTTATTAAAACAACAATCCTCCTAATTCTTTTATTGAGGGGTTTTCTATGCATTTTTTCTGGTTTGGTAGCTTTTGCATCCCTGTTTCAGTCATCAATTATTTTATTTTCGCGCTCCATGAGTAAAGAAAACGCACCAAACCTGTTTCAGGAAATCATTTCGCATTGCAAAGAATACGGTTTTATTTTCCCATCGTCCGAAATTTATGAAGGCTTAGGCGCGGTGTATGATTACGGCCCATACGGCATCGAGTTAAAAAACAACTTACAGCAATATTGGTGGAAAAGCATGGTGCAGCTAAACGAAAACATCGTAGGCATTGATGCTGCCATTTTTATGCACCCAAAAACATGGAAAGCCAGCGGACACGTAGATGCTTTCATGGATCCGCTGATTGATAATAAGGATAGTAAAAAACGCTATCGTGCCGATGTGTTGATTGAAGATGCAATGGCAAAAATTGAAGATAAGATTGAGAAAGAGGTAGAAAAAGCCGCTAAAAAGTTTGGCGAAACTTTCGACCGCGCCATGTTTGTGCAAACCAACCCCAATGTATTGCGCAATAAAGAGAAACTCACCGCCATCGAAACCCGCTTCAAAACTGCTTTAGAGGCAAATAACCTGGATGATTTAAAGCAAATTATCATTGACCTTGAAATTGCCTGCCCCATCAGCGGCAGCAAAAACTGGACGGACGTGCGCCAGTTCAACCTCATGTTTTCTACCGAAGTAGGCAGCGTAGCCGATGAAGCCGGAACAATTTACCTGCGCCCCGAAACTGCGCAAGGGATTTTCGTAAACTTCCTTAATGTATTAAACACTTCGCGCCAGCGCATACCATTTGGCATTGCACAAATTGGAAAAGCATTTCGCAACGAAATTGTGGCGCGCCAGTTTATTTTTCGCACACGCGAATTTGAACAAATGGAAATGCAGTTTTTTGTACGCCCCGGCACCGAAATGGGGTGGTACGAAAAATGGAAAGAAAGCCGCATGAAATGGCACAAAAGTTTGGGTTTTGCCGAAAACAAATTGAAGTTTTACGATCATTTAAAATTAGCTCACTACGCTAATGCCGCAGTAGATATTCAGTTTCAGTTTCCATTTGGCTTAAAAGAAATTGAAGGCATTCACTCGCGCACCGATTTCGACTTAACACAGCACCAAAACCTTTCGGGCAAAAAGCTACAATACTTCGATAATGAATTAAATCAAAGCTATGTGCCGTATGTAGTAGAAACATCGGTGGGTTTAAACCGCACTTTCCTTGCTTTGATTTGCAATGGCTTTGAAAATGAAAAACTGGAAGACGGCAGCGAGCGCACAGTGTTGCGTTTACCGGCATTTTTATCTCCAATAAAAATTGCGGTTCTGCCTTTGCTAAAAAAAGATGGCTTGCCAGAAAAAGCGCGCGAAATATTTGATGTATTGAAATTCGACCATAAATGTTTTTATGACGAAAAAGATTCTATTGGTAAGCGTTACCGCAGGCAGGATGCTTTAGGAACTCCTTTCTGCGTAACTGTTGATCATCAAACATTAGAAGACCAAACCGTTACACTTCGCGACCGCGACACCATGCAGCAAGAGCGCATCAGTATAGAACGTTTGCAGCAAATAGTAAACGAAAAAGTGGACTGGCGTAAAGGGTTAAGATAACCCGTGATTAGTGGCAGTTAGTTTTCTACAATTTTTGTTGCTCAATACATTTACTGAGCTATAAAAATATACATTCGCATCATGCGATACGATGCAATAAATCCCGAGCTTTTTAAGCTAAACAGAAAGAATTTAGTAAAAGAACTAAAGAAGAATAGCCTTACTGTACTTACTAGCAATGTTGCCATGCCCGATAGTGCAGATGCAACATATAAATGGAGGCAAAACCCAGACCTGTTTTACCTTACAGGAATTGACCAAGAAGAAACATTCGTATTGCTGTTTCCCGATGCACCTGTGGCAGAGCAACGCGAGATATTATTCATTCGCCAACCAAACGAGCACTTAGAAACTTGGGAAGGAAAAAAACTTACCAAAGCCGAAGCCCAGCGCATCTCGGGCATTGCCGAAGTGCGCTGGAGCAGTGAAGTATTCGGCACTTTGTTTGCCATGATGCATCTTGCCGACCACGTTTTTTTGAATACCAACGAACACGACCGGGCTGCATGGAAAATAGATACTTACGAAGGCAAGTTTGCACAACGCATCCGCGAGGCATTTCCATTACATCGTTACGAACGCTTAGCACCAATAATGGCCGAATTGAGAATGCGCAAATCAACCTTAGAGATTGGCTTAATGAACCGCGCAATCGAAATCACTCGACTTGGTTTTTTGCGCGCACTTAAATTTGTAAAACCCGGTGTATTTGAATACGAAGTAGAAGCCGAACTCACTCACGAGTACATACGTAACCGCGCCACCCGCCACGCTTACGAGCCTATTGTTGCCAGCGGAGAAAATGCTTGCTTTTTGCATTACAATGCCAATAATGCGCCATGCAAAAATGGCGATTTACTGCTGATGGATTGTGCAGCAGAATACGCAAATTACTGTTCGGATATAACACGTACTATTCCTGTAAACGGAAAATTTACCAAGCGCCAAAAAGAAGTTTACAATGCCGTTTTACGCATCCACAACGCTGCTCGCGACTTGATGAAACCCGGCATCAACCTTTTTGATTTCAATAAACATATCGGAGAGTTGATGGAATCTGAATTAGTAAAGCTTAAACTACTGAAAACTGCGGACATAAAAAATCAGGACAAAAAACATCCATTGTTCAAAAAGTACTTCCCTCATGGCACCGCTCATTTTCTTGGCTTAAACACACACGATGTGGGCAGTCGCTATCACAAAATACAAGCCGGAGCCGTACTAACCTGCGAACCTGGCATTTACATTCGTGAAGAAAAAATTGGCATTCGCATAGAAAATAATATTCTCGTTACAAAAGATAAGCCAATAGATTTAATGGCGAACATCCCAATTGAAGCCGATGAGATTGAAACATTGATGAACACCAAATAATCTTTTGGGGGCTTTATCTAACATCAAGTCTTCCTTACCACTTTCACCGCCTGCATACGTGAAGTTACGTGTAGCTTACGATAAATTTGGGTGATGTGGTTGCGGACTGTGTTTGGACTAATACCCAGTTTGGTTCCTATTTCTTTATACTCCAATCCATCAACCAAGAGCGTGAGAATTTCTTTTTCCTTTTCGGTAAGGTTATATTCATTTTCCGATTGCTCCTTTTCTTTTTCGCTGAAATCTTTTTTCGGGTTTGTGAGCAAATGCAACACTTTACGTGCAATACTGGGCGACATGGGCGCACCTTCATCATTCAGCAGATTGATGATAGCTTCTTTTATTTTTTCAACGGGTTCATCTTTAAGTAAATAGCCATCTGCACCTGCTTTTATAGCATTAAATATTTTTTCATCCTCATCAAAAATGGTGAGCATCAGATAACGCGCTTTGGGAAATCGCAGCTTACTTTCTGCAACCGCTTCTATACCATTCATCAAAGGCATGTCTATATCCACCAGCACTACATCGGGTTCAACAGCATTACGCGCCTCTTTCATTTTATCTAAAAAATCTTTGCCATTATCAGCAGTAAACAGCACTTCAAAATTCGGGATAAGACCGAGTTTATCGCGCAACGTGTGGCTGATAGATTTTTTATCGTCAACAATAGCAATGTAAATCATGATTCAATTTTGTATCAAAGCTACACTTCGAGGCACAAGCGAAAAATAGTATGTTTATACTATACGAAAGTCTGATTTTTGAAAATAACATTCTGTGGTATTACATAACTTCGTAAAACACCGAAGCAAATGAATTCAAGCACACGACTAGTTTATCATCGGATGAAACTAAAAGCATTCATCATCTTATTAGCAATTTCAATTTACCCGATACTTTCCTCTGCCCAACAAACTACAGGGAAAGCAAAAGAAATTTTTGACCTTATTAATGAAGCAAGAACTAATCCTGAAACTTTTTTATTAAAGCACAAAATAAGTATCGCTAACTACGAACCTAAGCTGATAACCTTGTTGGAAAAATCATCGCCAATGACTAAAGTAATGTGGGATGATGAACTTGCGCGAAATTGCAGACAAGTAGTTTATGGAAATTTAAACCCCAAATACAAAGGCGCGAACAAAATGTGCGGCTTTACTAATGGAAACGGAAGTGGTTATTCAACTAAGGAAGCCCTTTATTTCGTATGCGATTTTTACATCCATGTGCTAAATGAAGCCGATGTTTATTTCGGATTTTATATTGACGAAAAAGGACATGCTTATTCGTGGGGCAAAACCTGCGAACCTCAAAAAAGATACCCTTTTGAGTTTAAAGGAATTATAGACAGTTCCAAAGTTGATTTGAAGAAGATAAATACAGTAATCAATGAAAAAGGGCTAACTGCAATGGATAAAGAGATGATTAAAGAAATCAACTTTGTGCGTCAATACCCTTTGGTATATGCAGACATTATAAGTAAACAATTGGCAGATGAAGCAAAGTCGTTTGGCGGCTTATCAAAGGCAAAGTATAATGCGAGTATAGAATTGATAAACGAACTTAAAGCGATGAAACCTGCACAACTGCTTTATCCCAAACAATGTGTTTACGAAGCCGCTAAAAAGCACGGAGAAGATTGCAAAAAAAGAGGCTTCACCGCCCACACAGGTTCTGACGGCTCAAGCCCTTTGGAAAGAATAGCTGAAGCATGTAATAATTTAAAAGGCAACGAGAATATTGTAGGCGGGAAAAAAGACACAAGAACTTTGGTTATTCAATTACTAATAGACGATGGCATAAGCAGCCGTGGGCATCGCTACAACATATTAGACCCGAGTTGGAAATATGTGGGCTGCTATGGATATGACGGAGGCAGTATGTTTCATTATGTTCAGAATTTTGCCACAGATTAAAAAATACGTCAAATATTATGCGTAGTATATTTATACTATTTACCAATACAACCATAAAGAATACGTTTACAAACAGAAAAAAAGCACATCAATGAAAAAGCTGTTTTTGATAATTACAATAGTGTTTGCTGCAACAGCGCAAGCACAGGAGTTACAGCGGTTTTACGAAAATGGCAAAACAGTCTTTAAAGACGCTTCTGGAAAAGTTGTTCTTAGTCTTAAAACAAAATATGGTACCGTAGGAAATTTTTACAATGGTTTGGCTCGCGTATATAGCAATAAGAAATACGGTTATATAGACCAAACCGGCAAGGAAGTTATTCTGTGCAAATACGATGATGCACCTGAAGTTTTCGATGGAAACTTTGCCAGAGTACAACAGGGGAATTGGGGCTTTATAGATAAAACAGGAAGGGAGTTAACGCCTATGAAATATTATAGTGTTTCTAACTTTGTAAACGGTCTTGCTTGGGTAGAAATCAAGGGTAAGTTTGGCTATATAGACCAAACTGGAAAAGAAATAACGCCTATAAAATACGATTGGCTTCCTGAAAACTTCAATGGTCACTTTGCCCGTGTAAAGCTAAATGACAAATACGGATATATAGACCAAACAGGAAAAGAAATAACACCTATAAAATACGATGCTGCTGCCGTTGATAACGGAAACATAGCTTGGGTAAAGATAAATGGCAAATGCGGTTTTGTAAACTCAACAGGAGAAATAACACCTGTAAAATATGACGATTATAAAATATACAACAGCTACAATTTTATTCAAGTAAAACTCTACAACAAATACGGTTTCTTAGACAACACAGGTAAAGAAATTACTCCGCTTAAATATGATGACATAGAATATACCAACAACAACTTTATTCAAGTAAAGCTCAACGACAAATGGAGTGTTATCAATCAAAAAGGCGAAGAAATAATACCGCCATACAGAACCCAACCTTTTAATTTTTTGGGCGGTTTGGCATTACTGGGAAGAAACTATATAGATAATACAGGAAAAACCGTGTTTCAATTACCCATGCAATACGAAAACGGGAATGACTTTTATGCCTATGGCTTGGCAAAAGTATCGAGCAATGGTAAAATAGGACTTATAGACAAAACAGGGAAAGAAATAGTACCACCCAAATACGATGTTATAGATGATAAAACAACAGCGTACAACCTGATAATGACAAAGCTGAACAGCAAGCTGGGGCTTATTGATAAAACAGGGAAAGAATTAGTGCCGCCCCAATACGATGTTATTGATGATAAAACAACACTGTACAACCTGATAATGACAAAGCTGAACAGCAAATTGGGGCTTATTGATAAAACAGGCAAAGAATTAGTGCCGCCCAAGTATGATATTATAGATTATAAAATAAGCCATGATGACATGATTGGGGTAAAGCTAAACGGGAAGGTCGGGCTTATAGATATAAAAGGTATAGAAATAGTACGGCCTATATATGATGATATAGATAATAAAGTTATAGGCAAAAACGTGATAATGGTAAAGCTAAACGGGAAGGTGGGGCTTATAGATAAAACAGGTAAAGAGATAGTGCCACCCAAATACAATGGTATAGAGGGTAAATCCGGAGAATATAACCTTTATGCAGTTAAGTTGAATGGAAAACTCGGATTTATAGACCTAAACACAGGTAAAGAGATAGCATCACCACAATATGATGAAATTAGCACCTTTAAACACGGTATAGCTAACGTAAAGCAAAACGGCAGAACTTTTTGCATAGACAAAACAGGAAAAGAAATAAGTTGTCGGTAATCTTTTAGATTACTATAATAGAAATACAAGTAATGAAAAAATACATAATATGGTGAAGGCACTATTAATAACCGTAATAGTATTGATTACCTCTGTGCAATTTGTTTTCGGGCAGATTAATAACAACGGAACCAATTCGCTCTTAGTTTCTGAGTTATCGGCATTGAATGAGTATTTACATACACTTACTATTACCGACTTTAAAAACATAGAAGTGAAAGACGGCTACATATACGTTATGTATGAGGGTGGTCTCTATGAAAAAGCTAGTGTGGGAGATATACAGAATGTAGAAGTAGATAAAAACTCCAACACTATATACCTGAATTGCACAAACAACAGCAATTGCGTGTATTCTACCATTGAAAAAAAATACTATAACTCTATTACTATTAGTGTAAACCTGCAGGAAGATTTGAGTGAGGCAGAAGCTACCTTTGAAGATTTTTTAATAGCTTTAGTAGTAGATAAAATACAACCGGGCGTTTCATTAGTAGAAAAAACAGATACGGTTACCAAGCCGACCACTGCTGCAACAACAATCACTAAACCAACTACAACTACTACAGCTTACCCCACTACTACTACTGCTGCAAAAATTACTACGACACAGGAAGCAACTTCTGAATACAAAATAAATTATGGCGAGAAACTCATATATCCCAAACAAACTTTGGACAAACTGAAAGCACCCTACGAAGCCACTACTGAAAAAAATCGTAGAATCCACGAGGAATATGTAAACAGTTTGAAAAACTCAGGTAGCGGAACCAGTGCAACACAACAAGCATTGGCAGACTTGAATAAATTTTTATTAGACCATACCGACACAAAACCATTAAAAATAGGAGGTGGTATCATACAATGGTATCAAAACGGTGGTGAGTTTACATATATAGCTGCCGAACACCTTGGAGAAGTGCAGATTGAAAACTACAACCGCGACTTTGGCTCAGTAAAAGTAAAATGTAAAGGGACAAGCCCTTGTTTTTATAAATTAGAAGGCGGAAAACAAGGCAACCCCATCTATAGCTATATCTCTGTTAAGATAATTAATGCAGCCGATGTTAAGGTATTAAAAAAGAGGTTAGATAATTTTATTGCATCCTTTGGCTCAACATCAACTACCACTCCAATCAAACCCAAAGAAATCAACGCTTCATTTAATTATCAGCTTACTTCATTAAACGGGCAACCAAAAGCGGGTCAAGCTGCCACTTACGAAGTTACCCCTATCACCATTACCGTATCCGGCTCAAAAATGATGATTAGTAAATATGGCAGCTTTACAATAACTGGCTTCAAACAAAATAAAAACGGTTCCTTTGGCTATGGGCTTTCGGGTAGCAACACATTTGTCGAATTTCATGTAACCAGCGATAATTCGAGAGCTGTTTTATACACTGCAGACGGTAAGGGAAGTGTTCAGTTCAGCAAGCAACCATTTAAAACAGATAACGACACTAATAAATCACACGCTCAAACACTTAAGGGTTTCGGCAACACAAACACCAACAATAATCTCTCCTTGCTCAAGCAAACGCAAGAACTTTCTCTTTACAAAGATAGTGTTAGCAACAAGTATGGTTTTAAAGGATTGTTCGGCAGAGTAGCTGTTGAACCCAAGTATGATGAAGCAGTGAAGTTTGCAGGCGGTATGGCAAGGGTAAAATTAAACGGTAAGTGGGGATACATTGATGCAACAGGCAAAGAAGTCATCCCTCCAAAATACGAGCGGGCAGAAGACTTTACTAACGGCAAAGGGAAAGTTACCCTGAACGGAAAAAATTTCTACATAGATAAAACGGGAAAAAAAATCGAATAAGCAAACATTCTAAAAGTATGGTTAGACTATTCATTGCACTTGCAATAGCCGCGTTAAGCGCTTGCAATTCAACCCCAAAAGTGGTTGATAATAGAATACCTCTGAGCACAAAAACTGAAAACAGTGTGCAATTAGGCGATACATTGGTGATTTTTACTGGTGCTTGTAAGGGCTGCGAGTTTGAAACCACCTATAGCTTTACCGATAGCTTAGGCATCATAAAAGAAACAGGTAGCAATAGTAGTGATGACTGCCCTGATTGTGCCGGAGGGTCTTACAATGTAGAGATAGAATTTGTTCCATTAAAAATTGGCAAAACTGTTTTGAAAATGTATGAGCACCAGTGGGCAATGTCCGATAGTATCTATGTTCCTGAGATTTTAGATTACGAACAAAAACCAATTATTGTGGACTCTGCTCTTGTAGCTACGTTTATCATTGAAGTAAAAAACAAATAATATGTTCATTCCACCTTATTTAATACTTGTTGTAGCCGCTATTATCCTGATAGTTTTGTGTTACAGCATTAAAAAGAAGAATAAAATACTAATCATCCTTTCAACACTAGTAGCGCTGCCTACACTTTATTTTACCACAAAGTATTTTACCAGAACTGTTTTTGCAGCTAACATAGAACGCAGTGGTGTGGTGATAGACAAAGAAACAGGCAAGCCGTTGGAAGGAGTTAGGATTGAAAACTACCGCGCTTTTTCAAATAGTGAATTTGCACTCAATCCCGCAATAACAACCGATAAAAACGGCTATTTCCATAGCAAGCAACAGATAAACGAAAACACTCAATTTTCTTTAGACTTAGAGGGCTACATCGGTTATGTAAGCAAACTACCCAAACAAGGCGACACTATAAGGTTAGAGAAGATAAAATCAGATGCTGAATAGCAAAAAATAGGGTGCTTACACAACCAGCACATATTTGGTTCCACTTCCTTTTTTAGTTTCCAAACTAATCGCAATGCCAAACTCTGCGGCTCGCTTGCGGATGTTTTGTAATCCGTAGCTTTCCTTGTTTTCTTGCGAAACATCAAAACCGATGCCGTTGTCAGAAAGTGTGATAATCAGTTTTTCTTCTTCACTTTTTAAATCAATGTTCACTTCGGTGGCGTTGGCGTATTTAAAAGCGTTGTTCAAAATCTCCTGACAAATACGGTAAAGGTTTAAGCCAAGCAGCGCATTGAGTTCCCTATGAGAATTTACGCTTTCGATGAAATGAATTTTTACGTTTTTGTGCTGAAACAAACTTCGGGTAAACACTTTCAGCTTGTCCGAAAAATCCTGCACACTGATATTAGCATCGCTGATTGCCCAAATAGTTTCGCGCAAACTGCCAATAACGCTTCGCACCGATTGGCTGATACTTTCCGTTACCTCACTTCGTCTCGTTTCATCTTGATCATTAATTCCGTCCAACGAATAAATGATGTAAGAAAGCTGACCGCCAACATTGTCGTGCAAATCACGCGCAATGCGCTCTTTTTCTTTCTGCTGATTTTGCAGCATCAATAATTCATTCTGTTTTTTCTTCAAATTGTTTCGGTTGAAAAGCCACAACATAACGGCAACAAACAGGAAGAATACAACAATTACAATCAGTAAAATCAGCTGCTTCAATTCATTTTGCTGTTGCAGCAATTTGTTTTCTTGTTCCTTCTTTTCGGTTTCATACAGCACGTTTAACTCCAACAGTTGCCTGCTCTTTTCAATATTCTCTACACTGTCTTTACACTCCTCGTATTTCACATATTCTTCAAACGCTTGCTCATAATCTTCTTTACTGTAATAATACCGATACAAGGCATGATGATAATCGTCTAATTTGTGATATGCTTTTACAGCAGGCAGATACTTTGCGCTTTTCTCAAGATATGCTTTCCCTTTTTCTAACTGTCCAATGTAAACATACACTTCCCCCAAAGTCATGTAAGCCGAAAACCATCGCAACGAATCATCTTTTTCTGTCAGATATTGCAGGCATTGCTCCATGTATTCAATGCTTTTCAGCGTGTCGTCCAAAGCATGATATATCGCTCCTATATTTTTATAAGCGGCAAACAAACCTGCCGAATCATTGGCAATTTTCCGATGCCTGATTGACTGCTGATAGAAGTGCAACGCGAGTGAATCTTTTTCCTGCATATAATAAGTATTCGCTAGCGAGTTATAGGCGTTTCCTAATTCCTTGTCTGCTTTCTGCTTGGTGAAAAGAGTAATGGCTTTCTGTGCGTATTTTTCCGCTGCTTCATACTTGCCCGTTTCCATGTAAGCGGTAGAAATATTATTGCACGCAGAAGCCACCTGAAATTCATTCTTTGTTTTTTCAGCTACTCGCAACGCTTTAAAAAAATGTTCGAGCGCAGCTACAAAGTCGGCATCTTTAAAACATTGTTTTCCTATTTTGAAATGAATTTCTACTATCTCCAGCGAATCTCTTGTGTCTGATAATTTTTGATTCAACACTTGAATGGATTGAGAAAACGCAACTCTCCCGCAAAGCATTGTAAAAACAAACGCAAGTATTTGAATTGAATTTTTCATTTATCGGCTTGAAGCAAATGTATCATATAAGTTGCGCAGGGCGGTATAGTATATTTATACTATAAACTCTCTGAAATTTTCTTTTGAAACAATGCTTACCTGCGCTTTGTAGGTATCGGTAAATTTTGTCGGTATGGCGGCTTTGGCTTTAGGATTCCACTTAAATTCAAAACCGCTGATAGTTCCGTCTTTTTCTTCTACGTAGTCAATCTCCTGCTGCTGCTTGGTGCGCCAGAAATAACGGTTGCAATAAACGCGGTGATAGCTGTTTCGTTTCAGCCGTTCCGACACCAAAAAATTTTCCCACAACGCGCCTATGTCATTTCGCAATTCCAAAGGATTAAAATTCTGGATAAGCGCGTTGCGAATACCGTTGTCGTAGAAATAAATTTTACGGTTGTTTTTAATTTCATTGCGCAGGTTGCGGCTAAATGAATACAATGGAAAAATTACATAGCTCTGTTCCAGCAGACGGATATAATTTGCTACTGTGTTCTTATCTACGCCAACCAACTGCGCCACTTCGTTGTAGCTTACTTCGCTGCTCACCTGAAAAGCCAATACCCTTAGAATTTTTTCTAGCACGTCCGATTTTTTAATGTTCGCGTAAGCAAGGATGTCTTTATACAAATAGCTTTCAGTAATGTTGTTCAGTATTTCGCGCTCTGAACCTTTGTTGTTTAGCACATCGGGATAAAACCCGTAAATCAAACGGTTTTCCAAATCACTTAACGCATTGATATAGCCCTGCGTGTTTTCATACTCTTCGTAAGAAACAGGGTATAAATGATACTCCCATTTTCTGCCCGTAAGCGGTTCGTTTGCCGCGTTGCGCAATTCAAAAGCCGATGAGCCGCTTACTATCAACTGGATGTTTTTGAACTGGTCATGAATTAATTTCAGCGTAATGCCGATGTTTTCTATTCGCTGCGCTTCGTCTATAAAAACAATTTTTGCATTGCCGAGAATTGTTTTTAGCCTTTGCGTGTTGGGATTAGTGAGTTGGCTTCTGTGCAATGGGTCGTCTCCATCTAAAAAAAGAAATGACCGGTCTTTCAGAACTTCTTTTAGCAGGGTTGTTTTTCCAACTTGTCTTGCTCCTATCAGTAGTATGGTTTTGCCTTTGTGCAGCTTTTCCGTTACTGTTTTTTCAAGTATTCTGCTAAACATATTTTTCTTTAATTCACCAAAAATAATGCTTTTTGGCGTATACAATCACCAAAAATATACTTTTTCTTGCGCCTTAGTTCTATAACCCGCATAGTATATCTATACTATTTCACATTACTTTATAACAGCGGACTTTTGCTCTAAACAAAAAATAAAACTTTATGAAAAAAGAAACTCTACTAAAAACAATTACTGTAATGGTAATTTTTGCGATGGCATTAAATGCAAATGCGCAAACATGGCAACTGAAATGCGATATTACGCCATTGAACAACACAACATTATCGCAAACCACATGGTATGCATTAAATGTTTACAAGTTTGATTTTAAACCATCGAACCAAAGCGAAGGGTTGGTAATAAGACGCGATTCCATTCGCACCACTACCAATGGCGGGCAAACCTGGTCGTCTGCCAACATGATTCCGCAAGGCGGAATCACCGGCAACTTCAAAACCGAAGCAATTGGATACACTAACAACGGCAATACTATTTTCTCTGCAGTGTATAACAAAATTCACAAATCAACCGATGGCGGTGTTACTTTTAATACTGTAGTGGATACAATGGCGGGTGAGCCAAAATCATTTGCGGCAAATGGTAATTTTTTACTGTTTGGTTATTCGGGCAGCCGCGTTGCGTATTCCAACGATGGCGGAAATACATGGACACAAAAGTTTGTTGATAATGCATCCTCTTCTGTTCAGGATGTGCAGGTTGTCAGTCAAAATATAGCACTCATTGAGTCAAGCAGTCAGGTATATTATACAAAAAACGGGGGCGCAACACGGACAAGGTTTGGTCATGCGCCATATTCTAAAGGAACTGCGATTACAGGCGTGGATGATAATGTTTGGTTCGTTTCCGCTATCGATACGAGTGGGGGGGGTAACGCCTCTAAGTTACTTAAAACAACAGATGGCGGCATTACATGGACTGATTTAGGAACGGGCGTGGGCGCGGTTTATGCAACTACCGATGGTAAGTTGTTCGCGGCAATAGATGAGAATAATTCAAATGGTTCCAAATACAAATACTCCACCGATGGCGGACAAACGTTTACCACAGAGCAAATCAACACTGATGCGCCAGGTATAGGCGGTTTCAAACAAATCGGCTCAACACTCTATGCTTTAGTGAATAACGGAGGGAACACATCTTCAAAAATTTACACCTTAGATTTAGGCGGCTCAGTTGATATAGCTGAAAATGAAATCTTTAATCAACTAAACGTTTTCCCCAACCCTGCCAACAACTTTATAACCATTGCTAATCTTCCCGAAAACTCAACCGTACGCATTATGGATGTAGCAGGCAGAATTGTTTATCACACCCAAACTACAGATGCACAAGTAATCAGCAGCATTGATGGCTGGATGAATGGAATGTATTTTATTCGGGTTGAAAGCAACGGAAGCGTTGGGAACAGAAAATTCATTGTGCAATAAAAACAACTTAAAGTCAATAAAAAATCACGGAATAATACTCCCAATTTTTCATCAATTTTCAAAAATAAAAAAGCCACCTTACGGTGGCTTTTTTGTCTAACTAAAATTCCTGTATTATTCAGCAGTATCTGCTACCGGTGCTGTAGCACTTACTTTGCTATCTACTTTCACAGTTACATGATTGCTACGTTTGCGGATTCTGTATGCGCGACCTTGTGGCGCAGGCAAAAAACGTTTCAACGAGCGACCTTGATTTACGAAAATTTCTTTCACAACAAGTTCGTTATCTTCTGGGCGAGCATCGTTTTTTTGCTGCCAGTTGTTGATGGCACTTTTCAACAATTTCTCTAATTTATTTGATGCTTCTTGCTTGCTAAATTTCAAGATTGTAAGAGCATCTTCAACTTTTTTACCGCGAATCAAATCAGCAACCAAACGCATTTTACGATCGCTGGTTGGGTTGTTATTTAAATGTGCTACTGCTTCCATTTTTATTTCTTTATTCAATGAGTGAATACTTTCTTAATTATTTCTTTTTGTTGCCTGAGTGGCCTTTAAATTGGCGTGTAGGACTGAACTCGCCTAAACGGTGACCAACCATATTCTCGGTTACATATACAGGAATAAATTTATTGCCATTGTGAACCGCAAATGTATGCCCAACCATATCTGGCAATATCATTGAAGGGCGACTCCATGTTTTGATTACAGTTTTTTTGCCGCTTTCGTTCAGCTTTGCCAACTTCTTTAATAACTTGTAAGCTACGTAAGGTCCTTTTTTTATACTACGTCCCATTTCTTGTGTATTTTATTTGTTATTTAGAGTTTCTGCGTTGGATAATCAATCTGCTTGAAGCATTTTTTGGAGCGCGTGTTTTCAAGCCTTTAGATTTTTGGCTGTTACGGCTGCGTGGGTGACCACCAGATGCGCGACCCTCACCACCTCCCATTGGGTGATCTACAGGGTTCATAGCAACCGGACGGGTGCGCGGTCTGCGACC
>CAZYXR010000048.1:0-381 GCA_964650845.1 uncultured Chitinophagaceae bacterium | reverse complement strand
TAACCAACGTTTGCGACCTGCCTTACCAAGGCTTTGAAGATTATGGTCTGAATTTGACACAATACCAACCGTAGCCAAACAAGTTTTCAAAATTCTGCGAGTTTCGCCTGAAGGTAACTTCACTACGGCATATTTATCTTCACGCGCCAATAGTTGAGCAGAAGTTCCAGCACTACGCACAATAGAACCACCACGACCAGGGTGCAATTCTATGTTGTGGATATTAGTTCCTAATGGAATATTAGCAAGTGGCAAAGTATTTCCTAACTCAGGAGCTACTTTAACTCCAGAAACAACTGTTTGACCAACTTTTAACCCATTTGGAGCAATGATGTAACGTTTTTCTCCATCAGGGTAGTTTACAAGGGCAATAAATGCAGA
>CAZYXR010000047.1:20185-25325 GCA_964650845.1 uncultured Chitinophagaceae bacterium | reverse complement strand
GCATTGCTGCCACCTGCTGCCGAACTGAAAAATACAGGTATTTTTTACCGTTTTAATTCAAATAAACTTTTAGCAACACCATACTATGCTTATTAACAATAAGGAATTTACACTGTTTACAGGTGCTGCGCCTTCATCAGACCCGTTAGTAATCCGATACCGTGAAGAAACCAGCAACGAAAAATTTAAAGTGACAGAGCATAAAGATGACAATGGTAATTCTACAGGAATCAATATTTTCTTTCCCTGCAAAATTGTTTTCGGAAGGGCTGATTTATTTTCAGAAACACCTATCGAAATATTGGAATCTTTTAGAGCGAGTTTGGAGGGAACAATATCATCTTTTTTCAATATTGTGGATGGAGACAAAATCTATTCTCTCACTCCAAGATTTACCTACCTGCCTGATGCAAGCAAGTTATATGAAGATGATATTGTATTGTATTTGCTTAATGTTTCAGACCTTAGGAATACAGACGAAACCTATCTCGCTTTTGTTAACCAAATTGCAGGCAAGAAAATATACGCGCCATTTGACGTATTAGGAACTAAGATAATTGCACACGAAATGTGTCATATATTTGGGCTTCTTCATGTTGAGGAAATTGTAGAGTGGCTTGAAAGTATTGGTAAAAATAATGATGCTGCACTCATTAATTCAAAATACAATTCATGTAATTTAATGCGCAGGGGTTTTGATGGAGGACACAATACTTGTCTTCCGAAGGATATAAATATTTTGATTCCCCAATACAATGTAATCTACCAATTGTTTAAAGAAAATAAATTATTACAGGGAGATAATTTATACAAGCCTAATGCAGACAGACCCGCCAATAAAAATGCTTACAGAGGAGTTAAGCCGATTATCTCGTATTTGAATACTGAGGAGAATCTTAAATACTTTAAAAAATAATAGCCATGTCCAAAGTAATATTTCTTCTCGCTCTTACGGTAATTACTCACGACCTTACAGCCAAGCCTAAAGTTGTTTTTATATTTAGTGGAAAAACTTATATCAATAATGAAGTTTCAGTTACTGACGGAGATAGGGTAATTATATTAAATTTTAAAACAGACTCAACGCAATATGTCGTGTTTAATTACCCAGATACCTCCGATATTAAGTTTGTAGGAGCGAACATTTGGATTAACAACCGACATTTTTCAAATGTGGTTGTACCTTTTGCGAAGCACGATTATTATATTACCGTAAGCCCAACCCTCTATCCATTGAAGTATCTAAGAAATCGCACGCGGGGAAAACTCCTAATTGGTGAAATCCCCCTAAAGGATAGAAAATTTGACGGGGTATCATTAGGCTGCGATTTCACAATATATTTCGAAAACCCTGAAATCCAAAAATTTATACAACCACTAATTGATGGCACTGAATAATATATGTCAATTAGTGGATCCAGCCACCATGTATCGCAACCGCTTTGCGCTCAAAGCGGTATTCGATTACGCATGGCGCGGCAGCCACGAAGTGGAGGTGGACAAAACCACAGGCTTTTTGTATGTGCGCAGAAAAGGAATAACAGCCACCGGCTTGCCCATCATTGAAGAAAAAGCTAAACAAAAAGTGCAGCAAATATTTTCAGCTTTTGATGCTGCCTGTGCCAAGCACAAGGAGTTGCAGAAAACAGGGGTGAAGGAGTTGTTCAGCAGCATGCGCTTTATTAACTCCGTTGCCGAAGCTGACGACAGCATCACAGGTATTGCCAGCATACGCATGTATTTTAAGCCGTATTTAAGAGTGAATGAAAAAGATGGGGAGGCTCCGGTGATGGAGAGCGAAATAGCGGTAGAAGTTGGTAAGGGCTATCAAATAAAAGCAGTTAGTTACTCATGGTTGCCTATTAAGGAAAACATAAAGAATCCAATGCTGCCGAGCATAAAACAATTAACTGAGTTTGACTTTGTGTTCAGGAAATCTTCTAATAATCTAATAACTCCGTACTATGCTTATTGAAGAACAATATGAGTTGTTTAGTGGCGCTTCGCCTTTGTCAGAGCCATTTCTAATAGAACCTAACAAAGAGGAATTTGAGGACTTACCATCAAAGTATTTTGAAAATGATGAGGTGAGGTGGGTAGTAACACAGATGGTAAGACCCAAAATACCTAAATTCAATAATGGGGCTATCAAGATTAATAAAAAAACAAATAAACCCGAGTTAGTTAAAAGTAACTTTCATTCGAAGTTTATGGAGGAACTATGGAAAAAAGTTACTGAGTTAGACATACCTTTTAAAGTTATTGAAACCAAAAATCAAAACAAAGGTCAGTTTGGGGGCTACAATGGAAATTCTTTGGAAGTAAGAATTTTCACCAATTTAAACGATTATCAAAAATCTTTGAAGTATGTATATTCAGACAGGGAAGATTTTGCTTATGTTTCTGTAGACCCTTCACCTATTGCTAACTCGCTACCTTCACTGGGGTTGAATATGACTAATATTCAATTGAATTGTGAGGAATTTTATTATCTATATCAGTTCATTAATGGAAAAATATGGTTCGAAAATAATGGAGGCTGGCAGATTAAGTCTGATATAAATAATGAGGCAGAGGCTAAAAAAAAGGCATGTTCAATTTATATGTGTTCAGATTTTTGGGTTGGAAGCCCACTAAAAGCAGATCCTAAAACTTTGCGATTAACACCATCAATTACTCAATGTTACCGGGGATACTTCAACGAATCAGAGATTGCCACACAGTTAGTATCCGGAATCAAAAAAGTGTTGCGAATTATTGATGTGAAAGATGGTGTGGTTTCACAAGGTGAGCTTGAAATACCTTTTCAATCATCGGGTTATACAAACTTTAGCAATAAACCACCACACATAGATTCACCTCTCAGAGATGGCTTTAGGTATCAGTTCCCATTTCTCAGCAACTCTGTTAAATACTAAACGAAGCGACTATGATTTTGACTATTCTCTTTATTACAGGTTGTTTTCAAAACATTGATTGTTCGATGCGCGTTCGCGAGTTAAAGCATAGAACAAAGCAAGATTTGTTGGCAGTGCGCATTCAAGAACAGGCAAGATATTATTCTAGTAGTAAGGAATCTTTCGGAACTTTTTTGAGCTATGGGAAGTTAAAGAAGTTCAAGCTAATTATTGGTAGCAGATGGGATAAAAAAGACCTTAAATTTTACTCTACAAAGCCAAAACTTAGAACCATTAAATTTATTGAGCTAAATTTTTTGGCGGAAAGCCCACCCCTCAAAACCTCAAGAGGATTTGATACTGTCCCCAGACCTATAACTGTGCTTATGCCTATTCACTCAAATATCACATATAAAATAGACAGTGGAACCAAAGTGTTAATCGGGTACTCAGATCTCGGTGAGAAATGGAATAGTGACACGCTTATTTGTTACCAATACCCTTGGGTTTGGTTTGATAACTGTGATTCTGACGTATTAAAAAAGTTTCAAAAAAAGTATTGCTCTAAAATGGCATATCCTAAACTACCAAAAGGGATGAAGCCATTTGTTAAAGTAAAAGAAGAAGAAGAATAGTAATATCAAATTTTAGTATGATACGCCAAATAAACAAAATAGTGTTTCCGCGCTTTCCCAAGCGCAACACTACAGAGATAGAAGACATCGCAGGATTGCAAGCAGCCTTGGATGCCAAGCAAAATGCGCTTGGCTTTACGCCTGAAAATGTGGCTAACAAACAAAATTCGTTGACCGCAGACGGGACAGGAAATAAGTATCCTACCGTGGATGTAGTTAATGAGGTGGCAGAAGATGTAGATTTTACATTGGTAACAAGTTTTAAATCACGATACAATTATTAAATTATGAGTTTAACGGCAGGTCAGATTCCAAGAGTAGCCAACGTGCCCAATGGTGGCGTTGCGCTGATAGCAGCAAGCAGCAATACCGTAACCTTAGGCAGCGATACCAATGGCGCAACTGCCTACACGGCAGGCGCAGAAGGCGGCAGGGTAATGTCGCTTACGGCAGTAACCAACGATACCGTAACGGTAAATGTTTTTGTTTGGATACTCCGGGGCTCCACGGTAATCCCTCTCGGCTTGGTCAATGTTCCGCTTTCAAGCGGCAATACCAATGCAGCGAGGTTCAGTGTTGATTTCTTAAACGGAGTAAATAAACCGGGCTTACCTGTGGATAATACTTTCAGGCAGTATATTCCGTTAATGCCCAATGATGTATTGCGCGTGGGTGCATTAACCAACCTTACTGCTGCCAAAACTTGTTGGGTGCAGGCATCAGGAAACGACTATCAATAATGATTAACGGTTTATATGATGGCGCGGAAAATGGTTTGCACAACGGTTTATATTAGGGTGTGGAAAGTGAATTTGTCGCCAATCAATCAAATATCCAGATAGTCAGGAACGGGCAGGTGCTTCACCTGCAACCTCAACTGAGAAACAGCTACCCGGGAAGCGGAACCGTATGGTATGATTTAAGCGGCAATAATTATAATGCAACGCTGATAAACGGACCAACATTCAATCCTGCAAATGGCGGCAGCATTGTATTTGACGGAACTGATGACTATTGCCAAATACCTTATCAAGCGGGAAATTTATATGATGCAGGAATTACAGGGGAATTAACGTTGGAGTTTTGGATTAGATGGGAGAGTATTTCAAGAAATTTAGACGGAGGTATAGCATTTGGAGATTTTTTTGGAAATAATGCAGCCGGAGATTACCAATGGCAGTTTGGCAAGTATGCAAGTGGAGGGCAGACGGTTTTTGCGTTTCAAGTTGTGAATACAACACAGTATTTGGATTTAACGCAAATAACTAATACAGAAGGATTTACGCCTCCTTTATTGAAGGATAAGACATGGTATAATTTTGCCTACACTTTCAGTAATGCTCAAGCCAAGATAACAGGATACATCAATGGTAAAAATGTTGGAGGAACTTTAAGCGGAACAGCCTTGTCAACAATCCCCATACCCGGAAATGCAGCGCGAAGAGCAATTTCAATAGGAGGGCGGGCAGGTTCTGCTTCTCGTTATCCGCTTTTGGGTAATTTTGCTTCTATTCGGGTTTACAACAGAGCACTGACAAGTTCCGAAATTTTGCAAAACTATTTTGCATCTAAATCGGCTTTCAATTTGTAATGCAAGGCAAAACCCTG
>CAZYXR010000047.1:0-20175 GCA_964650845.1 uncultured Chitinophagaceae bacterium | reverse complement strand
TGCGAAGGGATACATTGGCGAATGGGAAGCATTATACAACCCCAATTTTAATTATACCAAATTCGGCACAATTAAAAATATGGCAACACAAAAAAAGCGGATGATTTTTCATCCGCTTTTTTTGTGTGAATTTTTGTTGAGGCTTACTCTAAATCAACATATTTTGAAGCAATGGTTTGTTTCAGATAATATGTTTTTGTATTCGGCACTAACAAAGTATCCAGCACTAAATTGAATGCAGAAATTTGTACCAAACCCAACGCTCTGCCTGTTCCTAAAGTGGACATTTCTTCTTTTGTAAAAGCAACCGAACGCGCATTTGGTCCGCGCACTTTTCTTAAAGTTCCGGTTGGTCCGGTGATTACAAAAATTGTTGAATCGGCAATGATGGTGTCTTTGGCAACCAACAAATAACTCGCCTGTGTATTGATTTCTTTTTCGGTGATAACAGGTTTTGCGGGAAACGGAGAATTATCACTAATCGTTATCGGTTGAATACCCGTGTTGGTATCGCCCGTTACAACCCAAGTGGCGTTATCCGTATCAAATAAAATGCCGTTTGGCAAATTGTCAATAGTGTTATAAACGTAGTTGTTGCTTTCGTTTGTAAGTTCCAAAGTATTTACGGTTACCACACCGGCATTCACTTTTGCAGCATTTGCATCGCGGAAGAAACCAAAAGCATCGCCAATTTGGTATTCATTGGTTTGCCCGGCAGTGCCAGCCTGACTTGTAAAGAAGCGAACTGCTTTTAAGAAAATTGTAGCATCATCAGGCTCGCTGGTAGATGGTGCGGTGTTTTTGGGTGTTGGTGGATTGTATGCTTCTGTCTTTTTGCAAGAAGGAATGCTTACCACCAATGTAGCAGCAACAGCAATGAGTAATAGTTTGTTCATAATTACGTTTAAGAAAATTTGACGGGTGAAAATAACAATTTGAATTACAGTGAAAAATGTAGAGGTAAATAATTGTTGAAACCCTCATTTTGTAGGTTAGCTTAACTACACCAAGTTACTCTGTAATCAGTGAGCGATTGATACTTTTGATGAGCTGAGGACCTTTGTAGATAAATCCTGAATAAAGTTGAATGAGCGATGAACCGGTATTAAGTTTTTCTATTGCATCTTCGGTATTCATTATACCGCCCACGGCAATGGTTTTTAACTGAGTGCTATGCGATGAAAGTTGTGCATTTAAGTAGCTGATAACTTTTGTTGATGCATTAGTAATTGGTTTGCCGCTCAATCCACCCGCGCCAATGTTTTCAATAATGTTTTTTTCGGTTTGCAATCCTTCGCGAGAAATAGTTGTGTTGGTTGCCACTATGCCTTGAATTTCGGTTGCGGCTACCACTTCTGCTACTTCGTCTAACTGCGATTCGGTAAGGTCTGGCGCAATTTTTAAAAGCAATGGTTTGGGGCTTGGTTTGCCGAAATTTATATGTTGAAGCGAAGCTAAAATCTTAGTAAGCGCATCTTTATCTTGCAAGGCTCGAAGGCCGGGTGTGTTTGGCGAGCTTACGTTTACCACAAAGTAATCTGCCGAATCGAAAAGTGTTTTAAAACAATACTCGTAATCAAGAACTGCTTCTTCGTTTGGGGTAGCTTTGTTTTTACCGATGTTGGCTCCCACAATAATGTTGCTTTTGCGATTGTTCAATCTGGCAGCAGCTAAATCGGCTCCCACGTTGTTAAAGCCCATTCTGTTGACGAGCGCTTCATCTTTTATCAATCGAAACAAGCGTGGTTTATCGTTGCCCGGTTGTGGTTTTGGTGTAAGGGTGCCAATTTCTACAAAGCCAAAGCCAAGCATTGCCATTGCATCCACTACTTCGGCATTTTTATCTAAGCCTGCTGCAAGCCCTACGGGATTTGGAAAAGTTAATCCAAAAACTTCGCGTTGTAGCGAAGGGTGGATGGTTGGTTTACCAAATAGCAATTCAATTAGAAGAGGAAACTGTTCGGTTGTTTTTAAAATTTGAATTGTAAGGTGGTGTGCCTTTTCGGCATCCATTTGAAAAAGAAAAGACTTTATGAGATTATACATGGGTTATTTTTTTCTAGCTCAAGTTTGAGCTAATCAATCTAAAAAATTCACTGCGAGTGGAATGATTTTGAAACTCGCCCACAAAAGCCGAGGTGGTGGTAACTGAATTTTGTTTTTGCACACCACGCATCATCATGCAAAGGTGTTTTGCCTCTATCACCACGGCTACGCCCAAAGGTTGCAATACTTCTTGCACGCAATCGCGTATTTGAATAGTAAGCCTTTCTTGTACTTGCAATCTACGCGCAAAAATATCTGCCACTCTTGCAAACTTGCTCAAGCCTGCAATTTTACCATTGGGAATGTAACCGATATGTACTTTGCCAAAAAATGGTAGCAAATGATGCTCGCACAAAGAGTAAAGTTCTATATCTTTTATTATTACAATTTCGCTGTGGCCTTCGTTAAAAAGTGCATCGCCTAAAATTTTGCGCGCATCTTGCCCGTAGCCTTGTGTAAGATAATGTATTGCTTTTGCTGCGCGTAGCGGAGTTTTTTCTAAGCCTTCGCGGGTAACATCTTCGCCAACAGTGGTAAGCAAATCGCTGTAAAGTTTTACTGCTTTATCTAATGATTCCTGATTGTAGTATTCTTCCTTTCTGTAACTCATAAGGCTGTTTTTTTGGTGGACTACGGTAATGTTATTCCATTGCAATAGTAATTGCAAAATTTGTTAGCCAATGTAAAACCTGCTGCCCTGAACGCGAAAAAATTATCTTCGCGCGGCTTTAAAAGCATAAAACGGATTTTTTCTCGTCTTCAGTTTTGTTTAATATGGATAATCGTAATACACTCATTGGTTCTCTGCTCATAGGAGTGCTGCTTATTTTCTTCATTTTCTATTCTAATAAAAAGCGCACTGAAGAAGAAGCGTTGAAACCTAAAAAATCTACCACTCAAACTGCATCGCCAGAGTTGCAAAGTGCCGGCAATCGCGAGCAAACGTTTGCTTCGTCAGCCGATACAAGTGCGTTGTCGGCCACAGAGAATGATTCTATTGCTTTAGCGCAAAGTGTAGCGGTTTTTGGTGGCTTTGCCGAAGCATCAAAAGGAGAATCGAAGTTGGTAGTGGTTGAAACTGATCTCCAAAAGGTAACATTCAACACTAAGGGCGGTTTTATTCAATCAATAGAGTTGAAAGAATACAAAACTTGGGACAAGCAAAAGTTGATTCTTTTCGATGAAAAGAATACTCAGTTTTCATATCAGTTTATTGCAGGCGAAAACAGCATTGTAAACACTTCAGATCTTTATTTTGAACCTTCTGTAGAAGGATTTAAGATAAAAGGTGATGAAAAGAAAAGCATATCATTTATTGCAAAAGCTGGGGATGGTTTTATTGAGCAAAAGTTTTCGTTCAGCGGCAATAGTTACGAAGTAGATTACAACTTACATCTTAAAGGATTAGAAAAAGTAATTGCAGCGAATAATACTTTTTTAAGCGCAACTTGGAACAGCACCTTGCCAAGTTTAGAAAAAGACTTGCCTACCGAAAGGCGTTATACTGCTATGTATTTTCGCTATAAAGATAGCGATGTGGCGCACCTGAAAGAAGATGGTAATGAGGAACAAAATATCAGTACTCCATTAGAATGGATTTCTTTTAAACAGCAGTTTTTTAATACTACTATCATCAGCCCAAAGGCTGAAATTAAAAGTGGTGTTTTGCGCACTGCTCACGAAAATGAAGAGGTAGGTTATGTAAAAAAGTTGAGTGCCCGCTTTACCATTCCTTATCGTGCCAATAGCGATTTGAATTATGGTTTTAAAATTTATTCTGGCCCCAATCATTTTGAAACACTTAAAGGCATTGGGCAGGAGTTTCAAGAGATATTAAAGTTGGGGCCCGACTTTTTTCTCTTTGCATGGATAAAGTATATCACACGGTTTATTATCTGGGTTTTTGCACTGTTCGACTCCATCAATTTGAACTATGGGATCATCATTTTATTGATGACAATTTTCTTGAAAGTTCTTTTGCATCCGCTTACATACAAGTCGTACAAAAGCGCAGCTTCAATGAAGTTGTTGCAACCAGAACTTGCCGAGTTGAAAGAGAAATATGGCGATGACCAAACCCGCATGGGGCAAGAGCAAATGAAGTTGTACAGCAAAGCTGGTGTTAGTCCTTTTGGCGGTTGTTTACCACTGCTTTTGCAAATGCCAATTTTAATGGCAATGTATTATTTCTTTCCTGCTTCTATCGAGTTGCGCCAGCAACCATTTTTGTGGGCAACAGATTTAAGTACTTACGATGCCATTGTAACTTTTGCAACTGCATTGCCGCTAATTGGTAGCCACATCAGTCTGTTTACGGTGTTGATGACAATAACTTCGGTAGCGCAGGCTGTGATGAACAAGAATACAAACCAAATGGGAGCACAGCAGCCCGGTATGCAATATTTGCCATACATCATGCCGGTGATGTTGATGTTTTTGTTTAATAGTTTTCCAGCGGCACTTACTTACTACTACCTTTTGCAAAACGTGATTGGAATGGGACAACAATGGGTGATTCAAAAATTCTTTATTGACGAAGACAAATTGCGTAAGCAAATTGAAGAGAACAAAAAGAACCCTAAACCAAAATCAAGTTTTCAGAAACGTTTAGAGGATATGCAGCGTCAAGCTCAGGCGCAACAGGCTGCCAAAAAGAAGAAGTAATACGCGCAGGAGTTGTGTTTTCTGCTATTTAATACTTGTTGGTTTTTGAAAAATGTTACTTTTCGCCATTGCTAAATGGTGTTGCAAAAGTTCAAATCTCTTTTAGGTAAATTTTGGCATGTAGTTTTACTGCTGCTTGCGGTTGTTTTATTGTTTTTACAGCCCGAACAGATGTCTGTAAATACAGCAGCTAAAAAAATTGAACAGAAAATTTTGGCAGATGAGATTGTGTTTGATGCACTTGTTGCAAATCAAACGCTGAACGATAAGATATTCAAGGCGAATATTACTGATGAAGATTTTGCAACATTGAAATCTTCAGAATTAGCTTTATTCTATTATAAAAACGACTCGCTTGTTTTTTGGACGGATAATGAGTCGCTACTCCCATCTGCACCATCGTTGGTAAAAGAAAAGGTAAGTGTGCAACGCCTGCAAAATGGCTGGTACATTGTGTATAAGCAAACCGATTTGGTTAGCAATAGAAGTGTTGTGGGGCTGCGTTTGGTGCAACACACTTTTGCCATTCCGGGTAGGTTTTTACGCAACGAACTGGATATGGGAATTTCGCTACCAAAACGTTATCAGTTTGTTTCGTCTGCTTCGTTAGCATCATCTATTAACTCTGTTGCTGTTTCAATAAATGGTAATGCTGCATTTTATTTAGAAGAAAGTAATGTAAATGCCGAGGATGCAGAAAGTGGAATTGTTGTAGTGCTGCTGTTTGTTATTTTTTTTGTGTTGGCTTATTACGTCAATGCAATTGTAGTAAAGCTGTTGCCACGATTAGGATTTGCGAAAAGTGTGGTGGTGTTGATGGTAGGCTCGGTTGCCTTAGTAGCTTTTTTTACATGGGGTAGAGGTGGTTTACTTGATGTTAGCCCTCCATTGTTTAATCCTGTTTATTGTGCCTCGGCATGGTTTGTAATGTCTTTGGGCGATTTGCTTTTGTACTGCTTGTTGCCAGTGTGGTGGTTGCTGTTTGCTGCCAGGTTTGGCAATTTCGATTATCCTATTGCAAAAACTAAGTGGACAAGGCATATCCATCAATCGCTGCTACTAATGGTTGTTTTTGCCTTGTCGCTGCTGCTTGTTTTTGTGGTGAAAGTGTTGGTGGTCGACTCGCTTGTTTCGCTGCAAATTTTCAATTTGTTGAGTTTAGACCTTTATAGTTTTATTGGTCTTTTATGTGTTGCGTTGATTGTATTGACGCATTTTCTTATCAGTTTTAGAGTGGTTGGATTGATATATGGTATCAGCCTTTCTACAATATCTTTTTTTGTGAATTGTGTGCTGATTGCCAGCATAGTTTCGATTGCTTTTTTGAGTAACGAATACTCTGAAGTGCTTATTGCATATGCCGTGCTTGGTACATATTTAATCGAGAATTTATATGAAAAGCGCGAGCGCAGTTTGCGTTCGTTTGCAGCACAAACATTATTGGAAGAAAGAGATTTTTTAACCGAGTCGAATTTTGAACATACTATAGATGAGATTAAGCGCGATAACTTTTTTTTAAAAGATGTTTCTAACGATGCCATCAAGGAGCGTTTGAATACTTATCATTTTAATAAGTACCTAAATAAATATGATGTGCTTTTTTCTATTGTGGACACCAATGCTACTGTAGAAAATTTACAGCAATTTGATGATTTAAAACAAAAATTTTTACAAGCAACACCCTCCTTTGGCAAGCTCAAATTGTGCGAAGATTCTGTTGGGCAAAATGCTTACATCGGGCTGTTGCAAGTAGGTGGTAAGGGCATTGCGGTAGCAATGCAGCGTAGAATTTATGCATCGGGTAATTTGTATGCCGAGTTGATTGCTGATAACTCACTTGCCAATCGTGTAAACGAAGAAGGATTCAGCTATGCAATTTATAAGCACAATAAGCTGGTGGCGCAGCGGGGCGAGTATCCTTATGGTTATTATTGGGATGATGCCTATAAATTTGAAGGTGCAAAAGAAGTTTTTATTGATGTGCCGGGCTGGGAGCATAACATTCACGAGTCTGATAATAACAAACGGGTAATTGTAACCGTTAAACAAGAAAGTCTTTTTGAACCGGTTGCATCATTTTCGTATTTGTTTACTTTCTTTTTTGTGCTGGCAGGCAGTTTGCTGTTGCTTATTGGGTTGCGAAAAAAGGTGCTATTCAATAGAAATTTTTTTGATGGTTTTTATACTTCATTTAAAACCCGCATCAACTATTCGTTGTTTTCAATAATTATCACATCGTTTGTTGTTATAGGCATTATCACTATCTCGTTTTTCAGGCAGCAATACGATCAGTTTTATTCTGATAGGGTTGCAGAAAAAGAAAATGCCGTAATTACAGCCTTGGAGTTAGATTTAAAAATATACGAAAGCGTTGATAATTCGTACAGCAACGTATTGCCCGATGTAGGAAAAAGGCTTGGGCAGCTTTCTTTAATAAATTCAATTGATATTAATCTTTTTGATGTGAATGGCAATTTAGTTGCTACCTCACAAACGCCCCTTTTCGATCGCGGCATCATGTCGCGCAAGATGAATGCCGATGCTTTTTTCCATTTTTCTAAAAGTTGGGAGTCGCAGTTTTCGCAAACTGAAAATGTTGGCGCACTTGCCTATCGCGCTACTTATTTCCCGCTTAAAGATGCCAATGAAGCAACTTTAGGCTTTGTGGGTATTCCATATTACGAGCGCAATCAAAATATAGACGATGAGGTGGGGGCTTTTTTAATTGCCTTAGTAAATGTGTATGTGTTTTTATTGATATGTGCTGCGGCTATGGCTTATTTTATTTCTAATTCTGTTACTCGGCCATTGTCGTTTATTGCCGAAAAATTGCAATTGGTAAATTTGGGTAAAACAAATGAACCGATAGAGTGGAATAGCCGCGATGAAATAGGAGTTTTGGTGAAACAATACAACCGCATGATTCGCGAGTTGGAAAGCAGTGCCGAGCAACTTGCACGTACCGAGCGTGAAACCGCTTGGCGCGAAATGGCAAAGCAGATTGCGCACGAAATAAAGAACCCGCTTACACCCATGAAGCTGAGTATTCAATATCTACAAAAAGCAATAAACGAAAATCACCCCGATGTAAATAAGTTGGCAACTAAAGTGGCTAAAACGCTCACCGAGCAAATTGATAATTTAACTGCAATTGCTACATCGTTTTCATCGTTTGCTAAAATGCCTAAAGGCGAAAATGAAGTGGTGGATTTGAACAGTATGCTGGAAAGTATAACCGACTTGTTTAATGCAGAGGCGGAAGCCAATGTGCATTTTGAAACATCATTGCAACAAGCGCTGATTTTTGCCGATAGAAACCAAATGCTAAGTGTTTTTAATAATTTAGTTAAGAATGGAATACAGGCCGTGGGCGATGAAAAAATTGCTGAAATAAAAGTGTTTATTTCTGAAGAGCACGAAATGATAAAGGTAGAAGTGCGCGATAATGGCGTGGGAATTGCAGAAGAAAATTATACGAAAGTATTTGCCCCAAATTTCACCACAAAATCAAGTGGAATGGGCTTGGGTCTTGCCATTACCATGCAAATAATAGAAGGTATTGGTGGAGCAATTTGGTTTGAAAGTGAAGTAGGAGAGGGGACTGGCTTCTTTGTGGTAATACCGAAACACACAAATTAGATATTCAAAAGTCCGGTTTGTTAAGTTATTTACCCAATGCAAACATTACATACCGTTTGTGTAGCTCGGGTATGTTTTGTTTCCAAAAACTTAAGGGATGCGTTTTTATAAACTGCTCTGGCAGGGTGAGGTCGCAAGCAATACACAGTTTTGTTTCGGGTGCGAGCGTGGCAATGATTTCTTCCAGTAATTTTTGGTTGCGGTAGGGTGTTTCCATAAAAAGCTGAGTGGTATTGCTTCGCAAAGCCTCGGTAGCTAATTGCTTTATTTTCTTTGTGCGCTCATTGCTATCAACGGGCAGGTAGCCGTTAAATGTAAACTGCTGCCCGTTGAAGCCAGAGCCGATGAGCGTAAGCAGAATAGAACTTGGCCCAACCAGCGGCATTACTTCTATATTCAATTGGTGCGCTTTTACTACCAATTCATTGCCAGGGTCGGCAATGCATGGGTTGCCCGCTTCGCTTATTAAACCTATGTTTTTTCCTTTTAATGCAGGTTGTAGCATTTGGTTGTAATTCAAACTCGCAGCATGTTTATCTAATTCAAAAAACGTTACATCGGTATCGAAGTTTTTGCCGTAGCCAAAGGCGCGTAAAAAACGTCTGGCACTGCGCAGATTTTCTACCACAAACACATCAATTTCGGCAACAATCTTTTTGTTGAATTCGGGGAGAATGGTAGTTTCTTCACCTCCCAATAAACAAGGTATTAAATACATTTTTCCTTTCATCTGCACTTCGTTTTATAAAACAATCAAAACGCAAATAAACTATTTGCGAAGCTCTTTATGGTTACAAATCAGCTTTGGTAAAATAGAAAACGGTTATAGATGTTTCAGATAGTTCGTGTTGCCTAAATTGTTTATAACCAAATTGTTAGTAAATGTTATAGAAATAAATATTTTCACCGCAAAAATTCACTCAATATGGCTTTTGCAAGCGCATTTTTCAACAGAATTTATTCTGTTGTATTTTTTTGTATAGCTCTGCTTTCAGTTCAAGCGCAACAAACAACCTTTAGAATCAATTACAATGTAGGCATGATGGATTATCCTCAGGGCTTACTTCAGAATCCTGCGGGTAACTATGCGTTTTCGTCAATGACAGTAAATGCGAGTTTGCCTTTTGGTCCTCAGGGCGGTTTCACCGAAATTGACAAAAATGGAAATCATGTAAGGAGTATGCGATACAGGAACGGCTCGCTCGCTACTTCGGTAGAATTGTCGGATATGAAAAATGTAACGGGTGGCGGTTACATTGTTACGGGGATCGCAGACGGACAGTGTTTGCTGATGCGATTGGATGCTGCGGGTAATATAACATGGCAGTACAGGTATATTCCTGTTTCAGGAGCAAATGCTCATGGTAATAAGGTGATTGTGGCATCCGATGGCGGTTTTGTGGTGGCAGGGTCGGCTTCGCGCGTTGATCCTGACGGTGCGGGCGGAGTAGCGCGGCAGGATTCTTCAAAATTATTTTGTTTTAAAGTGAATACAAGCGGCACTGTTCAATGGATGAATACATTTTTCCGCACTACCGCTTTTGATGATGATGACAGGTTGTATGATGTGGCGGAAGTTTCTGACGGTTATGTGTTTGTGGGTTATTCAACAATGACGGCAGGAAACGGGCAATCGGATGGTGTTGTTGTGAAAACCAATATTGCAGGCACTTTTCAATGGGCAAGAAGATTCGGTAGCGGCAATTCCGAAACGGCATGGTCTGTATTGCGTGATTCGGGAAATGAAATTGTAATGACGGGCATTGATAATTTGAGTGTCTTTGTTTACCATTGGAGTGTGCCAAATTTGGGTCATTCAGTTTCATCTGCGGGCGCGAACAGTCGCTATACTACGGCAGCAGGTCCGATAAACAGCACCCTTGTGAAAACATTTGATGGCAACTATGCAGTTTTCGGTTCGGGGGCATCGCTGCCATTTACATCGGTGATTGCCAAAACAGATAAAGCAAGCGGTTTACCGCTGTTTGCACGTTCCTACAACTCAGTTATTTCGATTTTTGCTTCGGGTATTCAGGCTGCCGATTCGGGCTTTCTGATGAGTACAATGAGCGCGGATACGGCAGGTAGCGGTTTGTATGATTTTGGAATTACCAAAACAGATATAAACGGCACGCAGGGTTCGGGCGCAACCTGTCCTCATTCAAATGCCGCTTTTTTGTGGGAAAATTACAACCCGCCCGTAAATGCATTTACACCAACTATTGTTACCACCAGCGTAAGAAATGCAGGGGGAGTTTCGGCTTCATCCATTACTCCAACCACTGCTGTTCAGTGCCGTATTATTCAATGTAATCCCAAACCCGCCAATCCAACTTTAACTGCCAATCCAAACCCGATTTGCGCAGGTCAATCAACCACACTTACGGCTTCTGGAGGCAGTAATGTAACTTACCGATATTACACGCAAGCATCAGGTGGCACATCTATCGGTAGTGGCGCTACGTTACCCGTTTCACCAACCACCACTACAACTTATTATGTGGAAGCTGATGATAACAGCAACCTTGGATGTGTAAGTGCATCACGAGGTTCGGTAGTAGTAACTGTAAATCAGCCACCGGCAAATGTTGGTGCTATTACTGGCACAACTGCACCGTGCCCCGGAAGTCAAAACTACACTGTTGGCGCAGTTGCGGGTGCAACATCTGTGGTTTGGTCTGTAACAGGTGGCGGAACTATAACAAGTTCTACTAATACTACTGCTACAATCAATTGGACGGGTACTGGCGCACAAACTATTACTGTTACAGCTACCAATTCATGTGGCACAAAAACAGGAACACTGCTGGTTAATGTGCAGCCCGGACCACCAACTGGCGGCAGTGTTACCGGAAACAATAATCCATGCCCGGGAAGCCAGCAATACACTTTAGGTGGAGTTAGTGGAGCAACGGCTTATTCATGGCAACTTTCGGGTGGTGGCACTATTACAAGCGGTGGCACATCTGCTACGGCAACTATAAACTGGACAACCGCAGGCGGCCCATACACTTTAACAGCTACCGCAAGTAACAGCTGTGGCCAAGTGCAACGCACTTTTACTGTAAATGTAAAGAATGGCACTCCGGTTTTGGTAGGCAATATTTCGGGTACTGTTGATCCATGCCCGGGTGTACACAATTACTCAATCAATAACGTGCCGGGTGCAACAGGCTATACTTGGGCAATTTCGGGTGGTGGAAATATTACCGGTGGACAAGGCACAACAAATGCTATTATTGCATGGACGGTTGCCGGCCCGCACACCATTACAGTTACTGCTACCAACGATTGTGGCAGCGCAAACAATACACTTTTGGTGAATGTAAAAACACCACCGCCAAGTTCAGTACCTCCAATAACCGGAACTAACAATCCATGTCCTGGTGTTGAAGTGTATTCAATTACTCCGGTGGCAAATGCAAGTAGTTATGTATGGAGTGTGAACAATGGCGGAACAATAACTTCTGGTCAGGGTACTACTTCTATAAATGTAAATTGGACAACACCCGGGGGGCTTTACACTGTTTCGGTTGTTGCCAGCAACGATTGCGGTAATGTTTCCAATACACTCAGCATAAATGTACAAAATGCCGTAACTGCTGCGCCTGCTGTAATTGTTGGTGATACCGCAGTGTGTGCAAGCAATAAATCATATTCTATAACTGCGGTGAACTTTGCTACCACTTATACGTGGTCTGTTTCGGGTGGTGGTACCATCACTTCGGGTCAAGGCACAACCAATGTAAATGTAAACTGGACTACTGCCGGTACTTACAATGTTTCAGTTACTGCTGGCAATGCTTGCGGTACAAGCAGTACAACCGTTAAAACGGTTACAGTTACGGAAGCTGCTCCAACAGGCTTGGGTGCGATTACAGGAACACAAGTTGTATGTAAAGGAAATCACAATTACACTGTAGGTGCGGCAACCAATGGCACAACGTATAATTGGACGGTAGGCAGCTCTGGCACTATATTGAGCGGGCAAGGCACAACATCAATTTCGGTACACTGGCAAGGTACTGGTACTTTCCCTATCACTGTTTCTGCACAAAATGTTTGTGGAAGCTCTGCAACAACATCATTAAATGTTACAGTTTCTGATACTACACCCACACCGCCTGTAACCATTACTGGAAATAATCAACCATGTCAAGGTGCATCTACCTATACTATCCAAAGTAGTGCAAATGCTACCGGATATACTTGGACGGTAAGTGGTGGAGGCGGTACTATTCTTTCGGGTCAGGGTACTACATCTATCAATGTAGATTGGGCGACTCCGGGCGGTCCATATACTGTTGCAGTAAGTGCCGATAATGTTTGTGGGTCGAGTGTGCAGGCAACATTACCCCTAACTGTATTGAGTGGTAGTGCGCCTGTAGTAGGCGACATTACTGGCGATACTACTGTTTGCCCTTCAACCCAAACATACAGTATTGCGCCTGTACAAGATGCTAAAGGTTATCAATGGACGGTTACCAATGGTACAATAAATTCAGGGCAAGGCACAACGAGTATTTCGGTAACATGGGCAACGCAAGGCAATGCAACAGTAAGTGTTGTAGCTACAGGTGCATGCAGTAATAGTGTTCCTAAAACAGTAAATGTAAATGTAAAAGCAGCTGCGCCAAATCGCCCGGGTACTATTGTTGGGCAATTGGCAACATGTGGCAGCACAACCGAAATTTATAGCATTACGGCTGTGCCAAATGCAACCAATTATGGTTGGGGAATTTCGGGGGGTGGCACTATCACCTCGGGGCAAGGCACAACTTCCATTACGGTAGATTGGGCTTCATCGCCCGGCACTTACACACTTTCTGTTTTTGCCGAAAATGATTGCGGACAAAGCCTTCCAGCTACCATTGATGTTACAGTAAATCCTCCGGCACCTGTAATGTCGGCAACCATTCAAGGTGCAAATGATGTTTGCCCTGGATTAGATAATTACACCATTACTGCACTGCCCAATGCTACAACTTACACATGGACAGTAAGCAACGGAGGCAATATTGTTTCGGGGCAAGGTACAAACAGCCTTAGTGTAAATTGGGTAACTTCGGGTGCGCAAACAGTTAGTGTGGTTGCCTCAAATGCTTGTGGTTCTTCATTGCCGGCTACTTTAAATGTTAATGTAAAAGTAGCTCCAACAGTACCTACAGCCACTGCGCAAGATGCTACAATATGCGAGGGTTCAAGTACAGTTCTTACCGGAACCAACTCGTTGGGTGGAACCATTTCATACAATTTTTACGATGTCGAAACAGGTGGAAATTTAGTTGGTGTAAGCCCATTGACAGTTTCTCCGGTTACAACCACAACCTACTATTTAGAGTCGGTAAATGAATTTGGTTGCAGACACAGTGGCACACGAATTCCGGTAACCGTAACTGTTGTAAAAGCACCAACAGTTTTGAATCTATCTACTGCCAATACCTCCATCTGCTATGGCGATTCAACCACACTTTCAGCTACTGCTTCGCAAGGGGCAGCAATAGTTTGGTGGGATGCACCATTAAATGGCAATCAATTGGGAGCCGGCAATACTTATACCACCGATGCACTGTTTGAAAATACTACATTTTACGTTTCTGCTTCCACAACAGGCGGCTGCCGAAGCCTTGAGGCAAGAAAAGATATTGAAGTGGAAGTAAAAGCGCTACCGGTAGTTACGCTTACAAGCGATAAGGCAGATAACAAAATTCTGCCGCAAGAGAAACTCGTGTTTACTGCAAACCCTAACGGCTATGCTGAGTATGAGTTTTATGTGAATGGTACATTGGTGCAAGAAGGCCTCGAAAACTTTTATGCATCTGCAAAATTCAACGATAAAGATACTGTTGTAGTTATTGCTTTTGATAATGGTTGTAGAAGCGTTGCCGATACCGCTTTGGTAAAAGTAGCTGACTTTCCCAATGCATTTACACCCAATAAAGATGGCCGAAATGATGTGTTTTTGAAAGATTACGATTTGATAATATACAACCGCTGGGGGCAAGAATTGTATAAAGGTATTGAAGGATGGGATGGCACTTACAACGGCAAGAAAGTTTCCCCCGGAACCTACTTTTACATTGTAGAGTTGGAAAACATCACCGATAAAAATACAACGGTTAAAGGAACAGTTTTGGTTATTCAAGAATAATAAACACCCACCATGGCAACTATTCAAACTAAATACGAACTATCCAATTCAATGAATAACACAAGATATATTCCATCGTTTATTGCACGGGCAATACTTTTTTTGTTGGTGCTTTTTCTTTTGCCTATTGCAACACAAGCACAAACAGATGAAGAAATTGCAGATGCTGCTTTTGAAAACAGAGAGTATGCAACGGTATTGCCCATGTACTTGAAGTTTATAGCCAAATCGAAAAGCAACAAAGGTTTAGCCGATATGACTTTTAAAGTAGCGGAGTGTTATCGCTACACCGGAAAACTAAAAGATGCTTTGAGTTGGTATGATAAAGCCAAAGCACGTGGTTGGGCAAATCCTAATTACTTGTTTCATCAAGGCAACATACACATGCGCTTGGGCGAATATGAAAATGCCAAGGGGAAGTTTCAAGCATTCTTAGAGCAAGTGCCGGGCGATAAAGATGCCACCCGATTGTTGAACAATTGCAATACAGCACTCAGTACAACGCCCGAACCCAATGTTTATACACTTAACAACGAAACATCGCTGAACAGTCGCTTTAACGACTATGCTGCTTTGCCTATTGGCGATAAGCTTTACTTCACTTCATCGCGCATGGAAGCTACTGATAAAGTATATGCGTACGATGGCGAAGCCTTTTCGGATGTGTTTGTTTCTGTTTATCAAAAGGGCGACAAAATGTGGTCGAAGCCTAAGAAGGTAGAAGCACTTAATACGCCATTTAACGAAGGCGTATTGACTTATGCCGAGAAAACCAAAACCGGCTATTTTAATAAGTGCAACGACAATAAATCGAAAACTGCTTTTTGCAGTATTGCCGAAACAACTTTCGATGAAAGCACCGGAACATGGAGCGCGCCAAAGTTGATTGCACTTTCGTTTAAGCAAACGGTTGATATGCAACATCCTGCAATTTCGCCCGATGGCAAGTTGCTTTTCTTTTGTGCAAAAATGGAAGGCGGCAAAGGTGGAAGTGATATTTGGGTAATGCGCAAAAATGGCGAAGAGTGGGGCGAGCCGCGCAATTTGGGCGATAATGTAAATACAGAAATGGATGAGGTTTTTCCGGTGGCAAGCGAAAATGAGTTATATTTTTCTTCAAACGGGCATCCGGGTTTTGGCGGGCAAGATGTTTACTCAACCTCACAAAGCAACGATGGTGTTTGGGGTAAACCATCGCACTTGAAATTGCCTTTTAACAGCCCCGATGATGACTTTTTTATTGTGTTTACCAATAAAGAAAAAACAAGCGGCTATTTCACTTCCAATCGTTTAGGCGGGGCTGGTGGCGATGATGTTTACAATTTCTTTTTAACGCCTGTAAATCTTGTAGTAAAAGGTAGAGTAACCGATGTGGACAATACAAGCCCGCTTGCGGGTGCTAAAGTAATATTGACTGCTGCCGATGGTACTATTGATTCTACATTTACTAATGCTAATGGCGAGTACGCTTTTAACTTGAACAAAGACCAAGATTATAAAATCAATGTAATAGCCCCGGGTTATTTTGGCGATTCAAAAAAACTAACTACACAGGGAGAAAAATTCTCGAAAGAATTTTCAAAAGCTACCGGTCATAATTACGATTTTTCTATCAAGCGCATTCCAAAAGAAGAAATTAAGATTGAAGATATTTACTACGATTACGATAGCGATAGCCTGCGCGAAGAATCGAAGCCAAGCTTAGATAAATTGGTGAAATTGTTGGACGATACTCCTGAGGCTTTGGTGCAAATCAATTCGCATACAGACGAGCGCGGCAAGTTAGATTACAACATGAAACTTTCTGAAAACCGTGCAAAAAGCGTGGTGGTTTATTTGGTTTCAAAAGGCATCAATCCCACTCGCCTCACTTCAAAAGGTTTTGCTTCTACACAACCGGTTGTAAAGAATGCTAAAGATGAAGACGGCCATCAAAAAAATAGACGAACAACATTTCAGGTTTTGAAAAACGATTAAGAATTGACTATAGAAAACAGAATTATGAAAAGTATTCAACAAAGAATTTTCGCCCTGCTGTTTGTACTTGCATTTGCAAGTAGTGCCAATGCGCAAAACGAGCCTGTGATTGCACATTTTATGTATCACAGCCATGTGTTTAATCCTGCTGTGGCCGGCAACACGCGCGATATTTATATCAGTGCATTGGCGCGGCAGCAATGGGTTGGTTACAAAGAAGCTCCTTCTACTCAGTTGCTGGATGCCTATGGTTACATACCCAAAATAAAAGGTGGTGTAGGTTTGGTTTTTGTACACGATATGCTGGGTAAAGAGCGCAGTATTTCAGCCCGTGTTTCTTATGCGTATTCTCAACGGCTTGCCGGTGGCAAAGCTTATCTTTCGGGTGGTATCAGTTTAGGTTTTTTGAATCGCTCTACCCGTGGCAGCGAGTTGATTTATCAGCAAGATGCCGACCAAAGCGGTATTTACGACAATGTAAGTCGCTTTAAAGCATATTTAGGTTTAGGGGTAGAATTTAAAGGCTGGGGCACAACATTAGGTTTTGCTATTACGCATCTCGACCAGTCGCAAAAAGATGCTACTGTTTTTAAAGTGCCACGCCATTACATGGCTTATGCAAAATACGATTGGGTGGCAAGCGAAAAATTTACGCTTTCACCAGGGGTATTTGTACGCAGCAGCATTTTTATTACCCAAGCCGAAGTAAACATCAACGCTACATTTCGCAAACGCATTGTAGCCGGGTTGATTTATCGCAGCAACGATGCAGGTGGTGCTTTGTTAGGCGTTCATATTTGGAAAGGGCTATTTGCTAGCTATTCTTACGATGTGAATTTTGGTAGATTATTGAGCTATCAATCGGGTTCGCACGAAATCAATTTAAGCTACACTATCAAAGCTAAAAAAGCTGCCCGACCATTCTATAAGTCGCAACGGTATGTGAACTAATTTGCACAGTTACGCAATTGGTTTGTGGTTGTTTCCTGTCATTCTGCTTTTAGCAAGTTGAACTGCACAACAAATTCAACACCTTAGCCGTTTTCTGTGCTTGAATAGTAAGCAAATACCAATAAATTATCTTTTTTAGCGGCATGAAACAATTCTATGGCATTGTACTTGCAATGCTTGTTTTTTCAGTAGTTCAATCGCAAACTTACATTCCACTCGGCAGCGATGCCTATCAAATAGTTGATAGGTTGGATATTCGCTATGGTAAAATATTGCCGATTGCGCACACCTCGGCAAAGCCATATAGCAGGCAAGCAGTAGCCGAGATTGCCGAGTCGATGTGGTTTTCTAATCTCTCCCTCAATAAGCGCAAACGTTTTCAGCTTACTTATTTAATAAACGATAACAGCGAATGGTTAGATACTCTTAAAAGCCGCACACCAAAACCCGTTTGGGTGTTTTATCGCGAGCCGGCAAGTCTTGGCCATGTAGATGTAAAAAAAGATTTCAGTTTAAGAATCAATCCCATTTTGGGTTTTAGATTCGGAGCGCAAACCGATGCCAAAGATTTTTTGTTTGTGAATACACGCGGTGTTGAATTGCGTTTTAATATCAAACAGCGTGTTGGTTTCTATTTTTCTATTACCGAAAATCAAATGCGCAACCCAAAGTATGTGCGCGATAGAATTGACGAGAAAGAATACATACCAGGTAATGGTTATTGGAAAGTATATAGAAACACCGGAATAGATTTTTTTGAAGCCCGCGGTTACATCAATGTAAATGTGCTAAAGTATATTGATTTGCAATTTGGCTACGATCGCAATTTTATTGGCAATGGTATTCGTTCATTTTACCTAAGCGATTTTGGTGCGCCTTATATGTTTTTGAAAATGAACACGCGTGTTTGGCGAATCAATTACCAAACCATTTGGGCCGAGTTGGTGAACCAATATAAGCGTGGTGCCGACAAGGAATTGCCCAAAAAATACGGTGCTTTTCATCACCTTAATTTTAATGTTGCTCACTTTTTAGATATTGGTTTTTTTGAAGGTGTAATTTTTAACCGCAAAAACCATTTTGAGTTTCACTATTTGAATCCGATAATCTTCTACCGATCGGTAGAGCAGTCGCTTGGTTCGCCAGATAATGCTTTGATTGGATTTGATATCAAAGCCAATGCCTTCAATCATTTACAGTTGTATAGCCAAGTAGTTTTTGATGAGTTTAACTTTGCCGAGTTAAGAAAAAACAGCGGCTGGTGGGCCAATAAGTTTGCATTTCAAGTAGGGGCAAAATACATCGATTTGATTCCGAATTTGGATCTGCAAGCGGAGTTTAATTATGCACGCCCATTTATTTATGCGCACAATGCCAACCCAACAACCGGTGTAACGGCAAATTATACACACTACAATCAACCGCTTGCTCACCCGCTAGGTGCAAATTTTTACGAGTTTCTACTAACGGGTAGGTATCAGATTATTCCTGAGCTGAATGTAATGGCGAAGTATTATTACAGTGTTTATGGCGAAGATTCTATTGATGCCGCCACCGGAAAAGAACAGCATTTTGGTGGCGATATTTTAAAATCAACTACTGCGCAAACAGTTACCAGCGTGTATGGCAACCAAGTTGGCAATGGCGCAAAGGCAACCCAAAACTATTTCAATCTTTTATTTACCTACCAGCCTTGGCACAATGTGTATGTTGATTTGGAGTTTCTTTATCGCAGCAAAGACAGTAAGTTGAATTCTCGCGATTCAAAAACTGTCTATTTTGGTGTAGGTGCACGAATGAATATTGCTTACAAGCAATATGAATTTTAGTGCTACTGCACTAAAACAAAAAAGCCGCTTTGATTTTCAAAGTGGCTTTTTTTATAATTCAATGTTGCTCTATGCAATTTTTTCAACTTGTAAAAAGGTAACTTCCACGGGCGTTTTTCTGCCAAAGATTTTCACCTCTACTTTTAGTTTTTTCTTGTCGGTTACTATTTCTTCAATAGTGCCAATAAAACCATTGAAAGGGCCGTCAATGATTTTGATGTCTTCATTCAATATAAACGGCTCTGCCATTTGTTCGGTTGAATCCAACATTTCATCAGCTTTGCCCAAAAGCTTCAATTCTTCGGCATGACTCAATGTGCCAAGATATTGCAACACACCGCCCACCTGACGAATTTGCCCAAGAATATCGTTGTTGATTTTTGCGGGGTCAACTTCCATGTACATATATCCGGGATACATGTTTTTTTCCTTGATGGTTTTTTTACCGTTTTTAATGGTATAAATCTTTTCGGTAGGGATAAGAATATTTGTAATGATATGATCCCACTTTGCGCGTTCCACTTCCATCTTCACGTGCTCGCGAATTTTCTTTTCCTGTCCGCTTACTACGCGCACCACATACCACTTTTTTCCGTCACTCATGGCGCTTTATTTTACTATTATTTTGTATAAATTTTCCATGCCCATTTTGCTTACAATATCCATTGTAGAAATAAGGATAGAAATAATTACAGTAGCAATCAAAACCACTACTGCACTTTGTTGAAGCTCTGTCCAAGTTGGCCAGGTTACTTTATGTAGCAACTCGTCATAAGCTTCTGTGAAGTACAATTTTACTTTTTCCATTTTAATGTTTTGCTCCAATTTGATGGAGCATTTTATATTACTAAAACTTGCACGGGAACAAGGATTCGAACCCTGATCAAAGGTTTTGGAGACCTCTATTCTACCATTGAA
>CAZYXR010000046.1:23755-25556 GCA_964650845.1 uncultured Chitinophagaceae bacterium | reverse complement strand
TCAGATAATACTGCATTAAGCAATTCCACTTCAAAAAAGGTTGGTCGTCTTCATCAAGATAACCGACCTTTTTTGCTTTTATCAATCAGCATGTTTTGAATAATCTATAACTCAAAAAAACATTTAGGTTTGTGAGCATAAACTTGATATGAAAAAATCAACTGTACTAGAACAAAAACGCCAGCAAGCACTTCTTGGTGGTGGACAAGACAAAATTGATGCACAGCACAAAAAAGGAAAGTTAACGGCTCGCGAGCGAATAGATTTATTGATAGATACCGATACATTTGAAGAAATAGGGATGCTCGTTGAACACCGCTCAAGAGAATTTGGTTTAGAAAAACAGATTTTTCCGGGCGATGGAGTAGTAACCGGATACGGCAATGTAAACGGCAGATTAGTATATGTTTTTTCGCAAGACTTTACCGTATTTGGTGGCGCACTCAGCGAAACCCATGCCGAAAAAATTTGCAAAATCATGGATTTGGCAATGAAGAACGGAGCACCCGTTATTGGTTTAAATGATAGCGGTGGCGCAAGAATTCAAGAAGGCGTAGTAAGCTTAGGAGGTTATGCTGACATCTTTTACCGAAACACATTGGCAAGTGGCGTGGTGCCGCAAATATCTGCCATTCTTGGTCCATGTGCGGGTGGCGCGGTTTATTCACCGGCCATTACCGATTTTATTATGATGGTAGAAAATACTTCTTACATGTTTGTTACAGGCCCCAACGTGGTAAAAACAGTTACGCACGAAGAAGTAAGCAGCGAAGAACTTGGAGGCGCACATACCCATGCAAGCAAAAGCGGTGTTACTCATTTTGCTTATGCCAACGAAGTGGAATGTATAAACGGCATAAAAAAACTATTGAGCTATGTGCCTCAAAATTGCGAAGATGGTGTACCCGATTTACTTTACGAAAACGGTAACGAGTTAAGACCAAAATTAGATACCGTGATTCCTGAAAACACACAGCAACCTTATGACATTAGAGAAGTAATTGAAGAAATTGCTGACGCGAATTCCTTTTACGAAGTTCATAAAGATTATGCCGAAAACATAGTTGTAGGTTTTTCGCGCATTGCAGGTAAAAGCGTTGGTATTGTAGCTAATCAACCGGCAGTTTTGGCTGGAGTATTAGATATAAATGCCTCCAAAAAAGGAGCGCGTTTTGTTCGCTTTTGCGATGCATTTAATATTCCACTTTTAACATTGGTGGATGTGCCGGGCTTTTTGCCGGGTACCGACCAAGAGTGGAACGCCATTATTACCAATGGGGCAAAATTGCTGTTTGCTTTCTCGGAAGCTACCGTACCAAAAGTAACCGTAATTGTACGCAAAGCTTATGGAGGTGCTTATGATGTAATGAATAGCAAACATATTGGTGCCGATATGAATTTCGCATGGCCCAATGCCGAAATTGCGGTGATGGGCGCAAAAGGTGCAGCAGAGATTATATTCAAAAAAGAGATTGCCGCAGCAAACGATGCCGCAGCAAAACTTGCAGAAGTAGAAGCTCAATACAAAGATGCTTTTGCAAATCCATACAAAGCAGCAGCACGCGGTTTTGTAGATGAAGTAATTGAACCTTCATTGACACGCAAAAAATTGATTAGCACTTTCAAAATGTTAGAAAACAAAGCCGTAAAGTTACCAAGAAAAAAACACGACAACATTCCGCTGTAACATTACAAGTATCCAATTTATCATCGCAAATCATTCATACATCAATGAACATAATATTGTTTGAAACAACCCTGCAGCACAAGCAGTTGCTGCCATTTACCTTTACGCGCCCCC
>CAZYXR010000046.1:12894-23745 GCA_964650845.1 uncultured Chitinophagaceae bacterium | reverse complement strand
AACAGCATTTTAAACAATCGGTTTCATACTTAACGCAACCGTATTTACAACAACTTTTTCCAGCAAATTTTACAAACGATAACCTATTTATAAATGCAGCGTTGCTGCCTTCAATAATACATGTAGAGTTAATTCAAAACCTGCAACTCGATCAAGTGCTGATTCAAGGTGAAGATGTTTTAGCATTTCGTTCGGCACAAAGTAATTTCACCGCAGAAAATATCGAGGTCGAAGCTAAACAATTGAAGGCAATACAATTTGAAGGCGAATCGGTGGTAGTAAAAAATGTGTGGGATATTTTTAAAGTTAATGACTACGCCATTACAGGCGATTTCGACCTATTAACTTTTGGTAGAAAAAGTACCCCACTAAGCAATACAAATAAACTGATTGGCAGCCCTCAAAAATTATTCATCGAACCCGGAGCAACTGTAGAAGGCAGTATTTTGAATACCAACACAGGCGTAATTTATATTGGCAAAGATGCCGAGGTAATGGAAGGCTCTATGATTCGTGGCGCACTTGCATTAGGCGAACATGCCACCCTAAAAATGGGTGCAAAAATTTATGGCGCAACTACTGTGGGGCCACATTGCAAAGTAGGTGGAGAAGTAAACAACAGTGTATTTTTTGCATATAGCAATAAAGGGCACGATGGCTTTATTGGCAATAGTGTAATTGGCGAGTGGTGCAACCTTGGAGCCGACACCAACAACAGCAACTTGAAAAACAATTATAGCGATGTAGATTTATGGAATTACAGCGATGAAAGAAACAAAAACACAGGGTTGCAATTTTGCGGTTTAATGATGGGCGACCATAGCAAAGCAGGCATCAACACAATGCTTAACACCGGCACTGTGGTAGGTGTAAGTGCCAATATTTTCGGTGGCGATTTTCCACCAAAATTCATTCCATCGTTTAGCTGGGGTGGCGCGCAATGGCTGCGCACTTTTACTTTCGATAAAGGATTGGAAGTAGCACAAAAAATGATGGAACGAAGAAATATTCAACTTTCAGAAAACGATGTAGCAATATTGAAACATGTTTATGAATATGATGCAAAGTTTAGAAAACAGTAGCGTGTTTAGGCTATAAAATTACACACAAGCCATCATAGAAATACTTTAAACGTAACTAATAACACTTCATAAATCTGGAATCTAAAATCAATTCTTAGCTTCACATTAAATAAAATTACCGACACAATGAGGAATGGCTTATACCTAATAATTGCAGTTACTTTACTGGCAAGCGGTTGCACAAAAGACAAATTCAAACCAATAGAATCGCCACTAAAAAAAGCACAAACAACACCTTGGCCCGAATGGATTTTTCGTCATTGGGTATGGGAAGATGAAAGTACGCAACAATCGGCACAACAAATTGTGGACGACTATTTATCGCGCGATATTCCAGTAGGTGCTATTATCATTGATAGCCCTTGGGAAACCGGCTACAATTCTTTTTCGTGGGATAAAACTTTGTACCCCAACCCCAAAGCTATGGTGGACTATTTTCACAGCAAAGATGTGCGCGTGTTTTTGTGGATTACAGGTGTAATAAACACCAATGTACAACCCATGTATGATGAAGCTGCTGCAAAAGGATACTTTATAACTAAAAGTGCAGCCGACACCACCCCATTGGTTCAAAACTGGTGGAAAGGCCCCGGAAGCCCTATTGATTGGTACAACCCCGATGCAGTAGAATGGTGGAAAAAAAGGGTTGATTCCATTCTTGCAATTGGTATTGACGGATGGAAAGTAGATGGAACCGATTTTGTTGTAACCGGTGGCTACTCGCGCGCATTAGGCGCTGCGCCAAGCCGCGTTGATTACTCAAGAAAATACTACGAATTTTTTCATAGCTACACCAGAGAAAAACTGGGCATAGACAGAGTAAATACCACTCGCCCCATTGACACATATTATGGTATTGGTGGCGTGGGTGCTGCCAATGCAATAAATTTCTCGTTCAGCGATGTTTCAAACTGTTGGGCAGGTTGGGTTGGCGACCAAGACCCCGACTATAAAGGGTTGAAAATTGCATTAGACAATATGTATTTAAGCGCGCAATTCGGCTATCTTTCATTTGGTTCCGATATTGGTGGCTATCGCGAAAACACAAGTGCTTACGGTCCAAGAGGCCGAACCGAAGATTTGTTTATCCGCTGGGCACAATTCGGTGCATTTTGCTCGATAATGGAAAATGGCGGAGGTGGCGAACATCGCCCGTGGATGTTCAGCAACAACACAACCGATATTTACCGCAAGTTCACCAAACTTCATCATGCCATGATTCCCTATTTGCAATCTACTGCCGATAGCTTATGGAAACAAAAAAAATCTATGTACCACTTTATGGATAGAACAAGCTATGCCTATTTATTGGGCAGCGATGTTTTTGTTACGCCAATCATGAAGATTCCAGCCAACAATATCACTATCAATTTTCCGGCAGGCAGCCGTTGGGTATATTTGTTCGATAACACCAAAGTTTTTGATGGCGGCACTTCAACAACCATGAATTTCACTTACGAAGAATTCCCTGTTTTTGTGCGTGAAGGCACAAAAGTATTGGATATGTTCAAGCCGGTTCTTTAGTAAATGCTGACAGCTTCGTTTAAAAAATATTCGCTCCAGTTTAAAACTCCCGTGCTTACCTCGCGGGGTAGCATGACCCATAAAAATGGTTATTACATAGAATTGACAGATGGAGCAAAAAAAGGAATTGGCGAGTGCAGTTATATCGAAGGTTTAAGTATTGACCGTTTAGATGATTACGAAACAACACTGCACACCGTTTGCCAAAACATTGCAAACTATCTACACGCTCCACACATAAATCTTACAGCATTTCCATCTATTGCTTTTGGTATTGAAACCGCCCTGCTTGATTTTAACTCGACTAAGCAAGATGTGTTGCTTGAAAGTAATTTCACAAAAGGGTTGAGCGGCATTTCCATCAATGGCTTGATTTGGATGGGCAATAAGCGTTTTATGTTGCAACAAGTGCAAGAAAAAATTGCTCATGGCTATAAATGCATTAAACTAAAAGTAGGTGCATTAGATTTTGCAACAGAGTTGAAAATCATCGAGTCTATCAGAAAAGAATTTAGCAAAAACAAAATCGAATTGCGTATAGATGCCAATGGTGCATTTAATGCTACCGATGTGTTTACAAAACTAAAAGCTCTTGCTCAATTCGGCATTCACTCGGTAGAGCAGCCCGTAAAGCCCAAGCAGTATGAACTGATGCACGAAGTATGCGCAGCCAACATCATGGATGTGGCATTAGACGAAGAATTGATTGGCGTTTGCAATACCGAAGAACGCACTGCATTGTTGGAAAAAATCAATCCTCAATACATTATTTTAAAACCAAGTTTGCTTGGCGGTATAGCAAGTTGCAACGAATGGATTGAAATTGCACACAGTAAAAATATAGCTTGGTGGGCTACATCGGCATTAGAAAGCAATATTGGGTTAAATGCTATTGCACAATGGGCATTTACAAAACACCCTGCCATGCCGCAAGGATTAGGCACTGGGGGTTTGTTTATCAACAATACAACAACAAAGCTGCACATCAAAGAAGGTAATCTGTGGTTTAACTTGCCAAACTCCCTTTAACCCATTCTTGTCTTTTTACAAGCCACACAGAGCTTGTTGTAAAGTAAACTAAATACTCAGGTAAGAATTTGTGCATAAATGGAAGGAACTTACTTGATGCTTCCTTACAAAACCACTATTATTGCATTGCATTATTTAACCAAAAATTAGAAAAAATGAAAAAACTATTCTTCGTAGCAGCAGCAATAGCACTTGTGTCTTCTGTTTCATCATGCAAAAAATGCGGATACTGCAATTATGGTGGTAATAACGGCAACTCATCATCAGTTTGCAAAAACAGCAACCCTGTACTTGCAGGTATGATTGACGATTACGATCAAGCAAAATCAGACTGCCAAGCTCAAAACGGCACTTGGGTTGTATCTAAATAACTACTTGAGCAAAATTTGTTTAAGGCTGAACTCCTAATGAGTTCAGCCTTTTTTTATGCCCTAGTTTTTCATCTTGTTTTCAAATAACCCTTTACACACTAATTAATCAATAGGCTATACCTTTGAAATTTTCATACAGACACCTCAACAATAAAACACCATCTACTAAAATATATTTTTAGATTTGTCTAAAAATTAGACTTAGTGAAACTAAAAAATGGCGCACTCAGCTTAGTATTTTACACAATCAGTATTGCCGCAATTGCACAAGATACCACACAAACGAAAGTGAATGAGAGTTCGCTGCGCGAAGTGGTTGTAAGTGGCACCATGCGCGAAACCAGCCGTTTAGCTTCGCCCATACCGGTAGAAATATACACACCACAGTTTTTCAAAAAAAATAGTTCGCCTGTACTATTTGAATCGCTGAACATGGTGAACGGAGTACAACCACAACTTAATTGCAGCGTGTGCAACACAGGCGATATTCACATTAATGGTATGGAAGGTCCATACACCATGGTACTAATAGATGGAATGCCTATTGTAAGCGCACTATCAACGGTATATGGCTTGCAAGGTATTCCAAACAGTTTGATAAAAAGAGTAGAAGTAGTAAAGGGTCCGGCTTCTACCTTATATGGTTCCGAGGCTGTGGCTGGTATCATCAATATCATCACCAAAGATGCCCTCTCCGCCCCTACCCTTTCTGCCGATGTTTCGGCAACTACTTTTGGCGAATACAATATTGACTTTGCAGGAAAAATAAAAGCCGGAAAAGCAAGCGCACTATTTGGCGCAAACTACTTCGATTTTTGGAACAAGTTTGATGTAAACAAAGATAACTTTACCGATGTAACCCTTCAGCGCAGAATATCGGTATTCAACAAATGGAATATACCAGGCAAAAAAAATGGTAGCTTTCATATTGCAGCGCGATATCTATATGAAAACCGTTGGGGCGGAGAGCTACAATGGAAAAAAACATTTCGGGGCAGCGATTCCATTTATGGCGAAAGCATTTACACGCACCGCGTAGAAACTTTTGGCACAGGCAGCTTCAACATTGGTTCCGAAATTTTCAAAACCGATTTTTCATATAACTATCACGACCAAGATTCTTGGTATGGCACCGTACAGTATCTTGCAAAACAACACGTAGCTTTTGCTCAACTACGCTGGCTAAAAACCATTAACAACCACTACCTGCTTGCAGGCATTCCGTTGCGCTACACTTACTATGATGACAACACAGTTGGCACTGCCGAAAAAATTGATGCAACAACGCGCAACAAGCCCTCCAGCACTTTCCTACCCGGTATATTTGCGCAATACGAAGGCACACTGCATGAACACTTTGCTGTACTTGCGGGCATCCGTTTCGATTATCACCAACAACATGGCGGCATTTTTTCTCCTCGGTTAAGTTTCAAAATTCCTGTAAACAAGCACCATGTTTTTCGATTGAGCGGGGGCAACGGATACAGAGTTGTAAACCTGTTTACCGAAGAGCACGCTGCTCTTACAGGCTCGCGCGAAGTGCTAATAAAAAATCAACTAAAACCCGAACAAAGTTGGAATGGAAATGTAAATTATTCGGCTTTCATAAATCACAAACATGGATTCATAAATATTGATGCCAATGGCTTCTACACTTACTTTACCAATAAAATAATTGCCGACTACCTCACCAATTCCGATAAGATAATTTTTGACAACATTGCCGGATATGCTACCACGCGGGGTGGTTCATTAAACACCGAGTTTACTTTTACAAACAGTTTTAAATTTTCATTGGGCTTTACCGCAATGGATGTTTTTCAAATGGAAAAAGACAGCATCGGAAACCATGTAAAAGTGCCGCAACTTTTTGCACCAAAATTTTCGGGAGTATTTGCAATTGCTTACACCATTCCCAAAGTTAAAATCACCATTGATGTAACCGGCAAAGTAAATGGACCAATGCACTTACCGGTGGTTGCAAATGACTTTCGCCCGGCACAATCGCCTTGGTTTTGCTTGATGAACATACAACTTTCGCGAGTGTTCAAGCATGGTTTTGAAGTATATGCTGGTGTAAAAAATGTATTGAATTTTTTACCACAAAATCCTTTGCTGCGCCCATTCGACCCATTCAACAAACATGTTCAAACCAACAACCCAAACGATTACACATTCGATACAACATATAACTACGCTCCAATTCAAGGAGCAAAAGGCTTCTTTGGGCTGAGATGGACTTGGAGATAATAGGCAGTTGCCTACAAATTTTTTGCAAACAGCAATTCTAAATTACTGTGTTTCATGTGGAAGATGCGCGCCAAATGTTCGTTGGTAAGATTGCCTTTATACATGTAAACTCCATTGCGAATGCCCACATCATCATAAATCAAACCTTGCATTCCGTGTAGCTCACCCATGTTTATCATAATGGGTGTAAGGATATTTGAAAAAGCATAAGAAGCCGTGCGACTAACCCGCGATGTAATGTTGGGTACACAATAATGTATTACACCGTGTTTTTTGAAAGTAGGCTCCAGATGCGAAGTAATTTCAGAAGTTTCAAAGCATCCACCTTGGTCTATACTTACATCAATAATAAATGAACCCGACTTCATCCTTTCAACCATGTGCTCGGTAACAATAATTGGGGTGCGCCCTTTTTTGCTGTGTATAGCACCAATTACCACATCGGCACTTTCCAGTTCACTTGTTAGAATATCAGGATGAATAGTAGAGGTAAAAACTCGCGAACCAACACGCTCTTGCAAGCGCATCAGTTTATAAACATTGTTATCAAACACACTTACCAAAGCACCCAAGCCAAGCACAGCTTTAGCGGCAAATGTGCCCACTACACCACCTCCCAAAATTACAACTTTGGCAGGTGGCACTCCGGCAATACCTCCGAGCAAAATTCCTTTGCCATCATTGGCATTACTTAAAAACTCTCCGGCAATCAACACAACTGTGCTACCGGCAATTTCGCTCATTGAGCGCACAAATGGAAAAAGCCCCGCCTCGTCTTTGGTGTATTCATAAGCCATTGCGGTAATTTTTTTACGCATCAGCATTTCAATATTCTCTTGCTTTAGCGTGGGTAAATGCAATGGCGAAATCAGCGTTTGGTTATGCTGCATCATCTCTATTTCGTAGGGCATGGGCGGTGCCACTTTCAATATCACATCTGCTTTGTAAACCTCTTCTACATCTTTAGTAATTTCCGCTCCGGCCTCCGAATAGTCATTATCGAAAAAATGCGACTCCTTTCCTGCATTTTCTTCTATCAATATACGATGACCATTTGCCACCAACACACGAACACTCTCGGGCGTTAGTGCTATTCGATGCTCCTGAAAACTCTGTTCTTTTGGAATGCCGATAAACAACTTGGCTTTTTTATTGGCTGTCATTACCGGTGATTCCATCGGTTGCAAACCCAATCGGGTTACGATGCCTGAAAAATCTTTGGATGAAGATGAACTCATGGAAAAATTCCGTTTGTATAAAGATTTACGAAGTTACGAATATACTTATTTCTCGCGTGTTCTCCGCACCTTCTATATGTATTAGCAAACAGTTTTCGGGCAACAAGTTTTTTGCTTTTTGATACCACTCTACAAAACAATAACTGCCACTAAACAAATACTCTTCTATTCCAGCGACCGCTACCTCATCTTCATTCTGTAAGCGATATAAATCCATGTGATAAATTGGGATTCCACTTCCATTCAAGTATTCATTTACAATAGAATACGTTGGGCTCGAAAAATCGTCTTGCGAACCCAGCGCGGCACAAATAGATTTAATAAAAGTAGTTTTTCCTGCTCCTAAATCTCCTTCAAACAAAAACACTCGTGCTGAAGGATGAAGCAATAAAACTTGATGCGCCACATCTGGATAATCTTTCTCTGATACTGCCGTAAATTGAGCTAACTTTTCTTTCATTTCGTAAATGCAATAGGGTGTAATTCTTATCTACAAACAACAATTTTGGTTCTGCCAACTTTTTGCTCTTGCCAAATTTCTGCTACGTAGATGCCCTGCGGCAAATGACTGAGCGCAACTTCATATTCGTTGTACAACCTAACTACCTCGCTGCCCGATAGCGATTTTATGCTCAGCCAAAAAGGGCTTTTGCTTTCAGTTTGAACATACAGTTTGTCGTTGGCGGGGTTGGGATAAAAGAACACTTCGCGCCCAACACTTTCTTTTACCGAAACTATCGGCTGGCAAATACTTTGATTCAAAATTTCATCCCACAAATCTAATTTCTGCTTCCGCAATGCACACTGGCTGTTATCGGGCGTTGCTTTTATTTCTAAGTAACATTCGGGGCCAGCAGTAAACGCTGGCCAGTTTGGCAAGTTTGTTCCGTTGGGGTTGCCGTTGCGCGCAAAATTAGTCCAATAAGTTCGGGAAACTTGCTGCACCGAATCATCTTGAGGCTTAAACAAGTTTCCCAAGCCTAAATTTGAATTCTCTAAAGTGTTAAACACATAAAACAACTCGATGCCATGATATGCGCCATAACTGGCAAACTGCGGAATGGTATGCGCATGAGAAAACAAATACTGATACACCGGCTGCGATTGATTTTGACTGATACAACGCGCTGCTCTGCGCACCGAGGCTGTAAACTGAGCATCACTTAGAATATCAACATAAGCCTTGCGCGCCTCAGCGTTGGTTGAGCCAACGGGATACAGATTTTGCACCTGCTGGCGATATGCAAGCGGTACTTTACTATTTATCAATGCAGTAACCATTGCAGCATTTACTACAACAGGGGCATTCAAACTCATTTCATCGGCATTGGAACCGATTATCACGGGCACTTTGTTGAAGTTACCCGATTGGAAAGTAACATTTGGAAACTGGCTAAAAAGAAGATTGTCAATTGTGGGTGCCCAACCAAGTTGCAACAGCCCCCCTTTTAATGGGCTGGTATTTCTAACTGAAAACGAATCGGCCGGCACACTTCTCATGTAAGCAATTTTTTGCGCATCGCTGCCGGTGGCGTTTGCAAAACTGCTTACTAACTGCATTCCTTTACTATTAGCATCGTTATAGCTTACCAAATTCGGCACAGCACTTTGGATGATAACCTTGTGAAACAAACCGGCAGCAGCCGAAGTAAGCAACAAGTTTCCTGTGTTTATACCGCCCGCGCTTTCGCCAAAAACAGTGATGTTTAAAGAATCGCCACCAAATAAACTAATGTTGTTTTTTACCCATTGCAATGCAAGAATCTGATCGAACAGCATAATTTCCCGACTTGCCCGTAACACTTTCGGCATCTAAACCCGGGTGAACCATAAAACCAAGCGCACCCAAGCGATAGTTAATAGTAACCACAACCACATCGCTGCGCGAAGCAATATTTTTACCAAAAAACATAGCAGTACCAGCCGAGCTATCGCTGGCTGCACCTTGTTGATTGCCTCCACCATGCAAAAAAACCATCACCGGTCTATTGCCAATACCGGTTTGCGGTGTCCACACATTCAAATACAGGCAATCTTCATCACCCATCACTCGGCCTACGGTATCGTTTTGCGAAAATTGCAACTGAGGGCAAGCGGGTTTAAAGTTTTTTGTACTCAATATATTATTCCATAACTCGGGCGTTTGAGGCGCGCGCCACCTTAACGAATCCACAGGTGCTTTAGCGTATGGAATCCCCAAAAACTGTTGCACCGTGCCATTTTGCGAACCTTCTATTGCGCCACTTCGCGTTACAACAGTTGGTTGCGAAAAAGTATCTATCTTACCAAAACCATACAGCAACAAAACAAATACTAACGTGGCTTTATAAAACTGTTTCATTAGTTTTTTTGTGTAAATATAATTGGTACTTGCAGCATTGAAAAAGCAACTTCACTATCAAAATGGTTGCACAAAAAAAGCCGATGATAAAATCATCGGCTTTTGGAATAAAATTTTGGCAATGGTTATTTTAAACCAAAGGCTTTTTTTACTTGCGGAACAGCGTTCAACTCTTCCCAAGGAAACAATTTCACCTTTACTTTTTTCTCGTTCTTTTTTCCTTTGTTGAACACTTTTACCACTTCGGTAGATTGGCGACCCATGTGCCCATAAGCGGCAGTTTCGCTATAAATTGGTGTGCGAAGGCTAAAGCGTTTTTCAATAAAGTATGGACGCAAATCAAACTCTGGCAATTTACCTATGATGTCAGCAATTTGTCCGTCTGTCAATTTTACTTTTGCAGTACCGTAAGTATTTACATACAAACCAACAGGTTTAGCTACACCAATGGCATAAGCTACTTGCACCAATGCCTCATCGGCTACACCAGCAGCTACCAAATGTTTAGCAATATGGCGTGTAGCATAAGCAGCCGAGCGGTCAACTTTCGAAGGGTCTTTACCACTAAAAGCTCCACCACCGTGTGCGCCTTTGCCTCCGTAGGTATCTACAATTATTTTTCTTCCTGTTAAGCCGGTATCGCCATGCGGCCCGCCAATCACAAATTTACCGGTTGGGTTTACGTGATAATTGATTTTATCACCAAACAACGCTTGAACACGTTTTGGCAATTTCTTCTTTACACGAGGAATCAAAATATTGATAACATCTTCTTTTATCTGCTTCAACATCACAGCATCTTTTCCAAAATCATCGTGTTGAGTAGATATTACAATGGTATCAATAGCAACCGGTTGGTTGTTATCGTCATACTTAATTGTTACCTGACTTTTAGAGTCGGGGCGCAAGTATTTTATTGCTTTGTTTTCTCTGCGCAATGCTGCCAACTCTTGCAACAACAGATGTGCAAGCTCAAGTGGCAAAGGCATGTAATTATCGGTTTCGCGGCTTGCATA